>CALGBV010000060.1 GCA_937884015.1 uncultured Bacteroidales bacterium | reverse complement strand
CAAACGTGCAGGCCGTGATGGATGGCCAGATTGATGAATTCCTGAAGGCTTACCTGATGGAATTTGGAGGAAAAGCAAAAGATTGATTTTTCAAAATAATTCATGAGATAAAGGCTTGCATAATTGCAGGCCTTTTTTTTTAATGTGCTAGATACAATTTTGTGAACATTTTGGCACGAGATTTGTTATATATGGAAACCATTTTAAATGTACAACAAACTTATTATTAACTAACAAATTTAAACAACGCACCATGAAGAAATTGATGATCATCTGCGCTGCAATTGCTAGCTTAACCACAATGGCATTCTGCACAAAAGTCGACAACAATCCAAAAATTGAAAACTTTGTCAAAACTTACTTTCCACAGGCTACCATTGCCGCCACAATTCCCGACGGACGCGAGTTTGATGTGATGCTTTCCGACAACACGAAACTCGAATTCACCCACAAAGTGGAATGGGAAAGTGTCGATTGTGAACATTCAACCATTTACACATTTGTTCCTTCGGCTTTGGTTCCACAGCAAATCACCAATTATGTGAATCAGAACTATCCGAACAACACCATTGTGAAAATCAGCAAGGATGGCAGAAACTGGGACATCGAGCTCAACAATGATATCGAAATTGAGTTCAACAAGAATTTCGAAGTGATTGACATTGACTTTTAATTCATAAAGCATCAGATCTTACATAATAAAGCGAAGTGCCTCAGACACTTCGCTTTTTTTTGAATAAGACAAAGGATAATCCGTTGTATTATAGAAACCTACATGGCTCATTTCGCAACAAGCAAATCACATCATTGATTTTTTTTCCATTTAATCGAAATGAAATTCATGCCAAACATGAACCGATATTCTATTGAAGCTGCACCACACGACTTTGTGTCGATTATTCCTTGATTCACAGGATTGTATGGCTTACCGCAGTTTTTAACTGTCATGTGAAAATAATCGTCGCCTTCAGAAAGAGCCAAATCCATATACTTCAAGTGTTTGGGTTTGTGCTCAAGAGCATTATCGTAAAGTATGCCACTTGTTTCAATTATGGATGAATATGTTTTTTCCGACATTTCACATGCATCGGCAAAAACACGCACTGCGTGTTTAAAATCTTCAACATGGCGGCGCTCGTAGTCGAGCGAACATTCGAATTTAACCTGATTCGGATACTTATCCACAAGAGTAAATTGGGTATACTCGGGATGTTTGACATGCTGCCAATACCCATAGCCAAAACTTGCCAATAAGACAGGCACACCGCTTACTATCAACCCATACCACATGACATTCGGACTTATGAAAGAAAAACCTAGCATGCCTAAGTAAGCCAAAATGCCCATACTGAAAACGAGAACGATTTTCGCTCCTAAATGGCCCGCCAGCTGAAGAACCACGGTAACATAAACCGATACAACACAAAAACAGAAATAGTAAATCCCATAACACGCAAAGACCCTTCGAGCCATAGCGATGTCAACCACATCATAGAGTCCGAAAATCCTCAAGAAAATGCCGGGGAATGCTATCATCAGCAAAGCCAACGTTCCGTAGAAAGCCACTACAATGGTGCCGGTATTGGACAAAATTCGGCGCAATCCATTATTGTCACCACTGACACGCATGAAACTCACATGCGCAATGCCAGCGATGCAAAGCCCAACGGCGACCGAGAAAGTGGACGACTGTATTTGCAAACACACATCAAAAAGGGTCAACCCTTCCACACCAGCGACCCTAAGCACCAAAGCATTGCCCAAGAACATGAAGCCATTGACCACAATGTAGAAAATGTTGAAGCCGAAACCATGTTTAAGGTTGTTCCAAAGAATGCTTCCCAAATCACCTTTTGTTTTTGCAAGACGGAATTGGCTTTTGCCTTTCAGACAGAAAGGAAGCTGAATCGCAATGTTGATAAGGCCTGAAACTACAGTGGCCCAAGCAGCCCCCCTGATGCCCCAATGGAGTAAACCGACAAAGACAATATCAAGGATGACATTAGCAATGCAACCTGCTGCCACTGCACGGGTAGTGAGTTGAGGATTACCCCCTTGGGTCACGAAGTCGTTAAGGGTGCAATTGAACGGGACTACAAGAAAATATACAAGGATGACCTGCAGGTATTCCTTCACGTAGGCTGCGCACTCAGGACTATGAGAGATGGATGAAGAGATGTTGTCAATTCTAAACAGTATTCCAACGACCACTGCTAACGCAACAATTACAGCCGATGAAAGCGCGACCGTGAAAATACGATTGGCCTTAGTTTCATCACCTTTGTTCAGCTGGCCTGCAGCCAACATGCTGCCACCACGGCAACAGATCATGCAAAGCACGCTGACAGCATTGACAATAGGCAAGGTAACGCTAACGGCAATAAATGCATCGGGACCTAAGATATTGCTGGAAACAAGCCCATCCACAAGAGTAGCAATAAGAGGAGCCATTGCCGTAAGAGTGGTACTAGTCACCGTCATTCTAAAGGATCTGTCAATCAAATCACTTTTACGATATTTACTGATTCTCATAAGGATTAGTATCTTTTGTTATTACTTAGAACCTATTCGCAATTTGAAAAGATTCTATAACCAAACAATCAAAAGCGAAACGCAAATGCGCTTCGCTTTTGATAAAATGACTTTAAGATGTCAGAATTTTGCTACAACCGGAATGGTCCGTTCTGCGCCAAAAGCCCGTGGAGAGACGCGCAAAATCGGCGCCACCTGCTGACGCTTGAACTCGTTACGGTTCACCATACGGATGGTTTTCGTGACGACAGCCTCGTCGAAACCCTGTGCCACAATCTCTTCCTTCGATTTTGAACATTCGATGTATTGGTAAAGAATGGCATCGAGAATGCTGTAGTCCGGCAAACTGTCGCTGTCCTTCTGGTCGGGACGCAACTCGGCGGAAGGCGCCTTGTTGATGGTATGCCATGGTATGATTTCATCCTCCTTGTTGATGAAACGCGACAACTCGTAGGCCTCCGATTTGTAGACATCGCCGATGACGGAAAGGCCACCGCACATATCGCCGTACAAGGTTCCGTAACCCACCGATGCTTCCGATTTATTGCTGGTATTCAGCAAGATATTGCCGAACTTATTGCTCACTGCCATTAAGATGACGCCACGGATACGCGCCTGAAGGTTCTCTTCGGTGACATCGAACGGACGACCTTGGAACACATCGGCCAAAGCGGTTTCAAAGCTATCAAACAAAGGTTTAATCGGAATGGTGTCGTAAGCCACGCCCAACTTGATGGCCAAGGCCTCAGCATCCGAAACCGAATGGTCGGTGGAGAACTGCGAAGGCAGCAGCACGACGCGGACATTTTCAGCGCCGATGGCTTTCGCTGCAAAATAAGTCACCAAAGCGGAATCCAAACCGCCCGAAAGACCTACAATTGCACTCTTGAAACCCATCTTATGGAAGTAATCGCGCACGCCCGAAACCAAAGCATCGTGAATCAGCGACATTTTTTCGGGAATCATAATATCGTCGGCATTCGGCCTATAATTATATAAGGTGTCGGTGTCGATGATTTCAACTGCTTCCTCAAAGAACGGCAAGGCATGATCAACATGACCATTGTTGGCAAAAGCCATTGAACCGCCATCGAATATCAAATGCGTCTGTGCCCCTACCTGATTGACGAAGATCAAAGGCAGTTCGTGTTTCAAAGCCGTCAGGCGCAACAAATCGAGGCGTTTTTTTGGCATCGTGTAATCGAAAGGAGAAGCAGCAAGGTTCACAACCAAATTTGGATGCTTGCCTATCAACTGGTCCATGCGGTTTTCAATCAGAATCGGGTCGTCGCTCCAATTGGCGAGGTCATCGCCAAGCGTAATGGCAATGCGGAAACCTTCAAATTCAAGGATTTCATTATCAGCCGAAGGCTCAAAATAAGACCTTTCATCGCAAAGCGGATTACTTCCAATGCGCTGTTTTGCAAATATTTGCCGTTTCCCTTGATAAAGGTAGACTGCACAATTTTGCAGAGGCTTTTGACCTTCGTTTTCGTTTGGCATCGGGCAGCCAACGATAACAGGAACATCAAAACACTTTTCAGCAATCAGATCCAAAGATGCCTGGCATTTTTTCTGGAAATCATCAAAAAGCAGACAGTCGGACGGGAAATAACCGCAAATCGACAACTCGGAAAACATCACAATATCAGCACCTTCAGCTTTTGCCTTCAGTGCGGAACTGATGATTTTTCCTGTGTTGCCATCGAAATCACCAATGCAATAATTAAGTTGAGCTAATGCTATTTTCATTCTATACCATATTTAAAATCAAACGATTAGAAAAGAACGCCAAATTCAAATGCAAAATAATTCGGCAACAGGACCGGACCGCCATCCCTTGAATATTTGTTAGAAGTCAGATTCGTTAAAGCCCTGTTATAAACGAATTGGCCAAAGACCTTGACGGATTTCTGAATCTGGTATTCCGTGCCGAGGCCCAAATCGAAAGATGTGTGCAACATCTTGAAATCATTCTTTGCTTCGGAAAATTCCTCATCGTTTTGATGGTAAACGCCAATGAGATAAGCGTCTTTTGCCATGGCTTTCAGGCGGAAGCCAAAATCGACACCGCCCTGCACATAGCAATCGAAACCGCTGATTTCAACGACTTTTGCCTTTAACATGACTGGAACACAAAGATAAGTCGCTTTAAGATTGCGATGCACATTCACTTCATATTCAGGCATTACACCATTCATAACCGACCTTTGGGCATGAAAATCGTAATTGCCACGCACATGATTCACCATCAAACCTGATGAAACGGCACATTTTTCAGAGAAATACTTGTCGACGACCAAACCGTAATTGAAGCTCACCAATGTCTGATTATTGTAAGCAGATTCTTTCGCTGATGACATCCAGTTCCAGCTTGGACCCATTTTCAGGCCAACGACATATTCCCTGTATTGAGCGGAAACCGACATGGTGCAAAACATTAAAGCACTAATTATCAAAAATTTAAATTTCATTTTATTATGTTTTAAAGGTTAATTCCGATATAAAAAACAAGCAATTTGCATACTTATTGCAGATAAATTGAACAAAAGTACTATTTTTGCCTCAATAATTTAATGTCTAACACAAAAATTCAACAAACAATGAAAAAATCATTTCTTCTTTTAGTCGCTGCACTCATCATGAGCAGCTCAGCATTCGCCATTGGCGGCCTTGACCTTTCAGTCGGCCCGAAAATCGGTTATCAAACCGCAAAGCTTTCGGTTTACAAAGCCGATATCAAAAGCGATTTTTCAGAGCACTTTACAGCTGGCGCTTTTGTCCGCCTCGATTTCCAGGGCCTTTACATTCAACCCGAAGTCTTGTGGTTCAAGTCATCCAACGTCTTTGACATGGCAAATACTGTTGATCACGGATTCAACATTGGTTCCCTTGAAGTTCCGACCGGCGCCAATGTCAATGTCACCCTTAAAGAACAGAACATTCAGGTCCCGATTTTCATCGGCTACAGATTTAATGTTCTCAGCGACATTTTGGCTATCCGTCCGCAAGTCGGCCCGACATTGAACTTTGTCATTCCACAAAGAACTTTGGTCAACACTTCCGTTGGCACTTCACCAGATGTTGAGATTGAAAACCAGACTTTCGACACCAAGACCATCGCTTTCGGTCTGCAAGCAGGCGTTGGCTTCGATGTGCTCGGTTTCACTTTGGACATCAACTACAACATTGGCATCAACAAGGTTTTTGGCGCTAACATCATCAACAACACAAGTTGGGGCCAATACATCGACACAAACAACATTTCTGACGCTCACAGAAACATGTTTATGGTGACATTAGGATATAAGTTCTTATAATCCAACCAGATAACACCAAACAAAAAAAGGTCAGGGTTCTTAATCCTGACCTTTTTGTTTTTCTGATAGCCACAGGCTTAATCCTCTTTCCGCAAAGGCGAAACGATTTTTCCGCCAAGGAACTCGCGGTTCAAGCGCGCAATGTTCGATACGGAAATATGTTTCGGGCAAACCGCCTGACAAGCGTAGGTATTCGAGCAATTGCCGAAGCCTAATTCATCCATTTTGGCTACCATTGCCTGGGCACGGCGAGCCGTTTCAACCTTGCCTTGCGGCAACAAGGCAAACTGAGAAACCTTGGCGGCGACAAAAAGCATGGCACTTGAATTCTTGCATGCCGCCACGCAAGCGCCACAGCCAATGCAGGCAGCGGCATCCATGGCACGGTCGGCGTCGGCCTTCGGGACCGGAATGGCGTTGCCATCGGGCACGCCGCCCGTGTGGCACGACACATAACCACCCGCCTGGATAATCTTATCGAAAGCCGAACGGTCAACAGTCAAATCCTTGATGACAGGAAATGCGCGCGAACGGAAAGGCTCAACCGTGATGGTTTCGCCATCCTTGAATTTACGCATATACAGTTGGCAAGTCGTCGTCCCTTCTCCTTTTCCATGAGGG
>CALGBV010000059.1 GCA_937884015.1 uncultured Bacteroidales bacterium | reverse complement strand
GCTTTGAATGAAAGATATGAGCGTTTCAAGGAAAAATGTTTGAAATGTTTGAAATGAAAAAATCCGCCTCACGAAATGAGGCGGATTTTTATTTCCTGTAGAGACGTAGCGTGCTACGTATCTGTTTTTTAGTTTGTTACAGTTTCAAACTATCGACCCATTCGCCGATTTTCTCTTTCGACGGGTTGCCGTTCAATACGCGGCCTTCGATGAATTTAGCCTTTGGTGCGCTGGGCTGAAGACTTTCTATGGTCTTGCCGAAGCCGCTGCTGCCCGAAGTGGCGAAAAGCACGATGGTCTTGCCGCTGAAATCGTAACTTTCAAGGAAAGTGTTGATGATGGTCGGGGCAACATACCACCAGATGGGGAAGCCGAGATAAACCACATCATAATCAGCCATGTTGTCCAATTTGCCGGCAATGGCAGGGCGCGACGCCTTGTCGTTCATCTCAATGGTGCTGCGTGAGTTCTTGTCTCTCCAGTCCAAGTCGGCGGCAGTGTAAGGCGTTTCCGGATCGATTTCAAAGAGGTCGGAATGGATGACCTCAGCGAGGTTTTGCGCCACTTTTTCAGTCGTTCCGGTGGCTGAGAAATAGGCGACTAATGTCTTTTTATTCATAGTCTGAGCGTTTAGGTTGATGCCTAAAAAGGCAATTGCGATAAGTATTAAAATGCGTTTCATAGGTATAAAGTTTGCCGCAAAGATACGATTTTGTGATAAGAAAAATAAAAATGTTATTTTTGCGTTCTGAAAATGATTGATCAACCATAATAAACAACAAATATGAAAAGAAGTTTTTTAGCAGTAGCGGTTTTGACGCTGACATTCGGAATGGCTTTTTTCACTGGTTGCAAGAAGCCGAAAATCGAGCCTGACAATAAGCCTGATTCAGGTCTTTATCTTGGCATCATGGGCTTTAACGACAAACTTGACGCTTTGCCGCTGAGCCTTTTGAACCAAAACACGAAATTTGGTTTTGAGACCTACGTCGATGGTCTGAACATGCAGAACGGCACCATTCTTTACCATGCCGTCAACACGGCTATTGATGAACTGGCAAAGGCTGCCATTCCCGAAGATTTAATTAACGTTTCGGTTGTAACCTTCACCGATGGCTTGGACCAAGGCTCCTACCTGATGTCGAATTACTCCTCTGGGGCTGAATATCTGAATGCCGTAAACCGTCGCATTAAGAATGAAAAAATTGGCGGTCTGAACATCACAGCCTATTCCATTGGTGTGCGCGGAAGCGATGTAAGCGATGTGAACACTTTCCACAACAATCTGAATGGACTCTCCAGCGATCCTGAACATAATGTCTTTGATGTAACGAGCATGAGCGAAGCCGGCCAGCATTTTGCTGAAATCGCAAGACAGCTTTACAACCAAAGCACCTATTACAACGTAACCTTGAAGATGCCTGCCCAAGAGCCTGGCGACCTCATCCGTTTCACTTTCGATGATGTTGAAAACGCCCAAAACTCAACCTGCTATATCGAAGGCACCTATTCCCGTGAAAACAACAACACGATGGGTGTGCTGCGCGATGTGGAATATCACGGTCTTGAATGTATGAATGGCACTGTGGTTTCGGCCACTTCGCAAGGCATTTTCGACCTTTTCTCATTCCGCAATCTTTTGACACTCAACGGTGAGCAGGTCTCGATGGAAAATGTGAAACAGTGGAAATACATCGAATCCATCAATCAATGGCAGAAAAACAGTGAGTTTACGCCATCCGATAACACCGAGGTCGTTGAGCAATACCGCAGTGCCCTCATCATGCTGGTACTCGACTGCTCAAGTTCGTTAAGTGACGACTTCTCAAATATGAAATCAGCTGCCAATCAGTTTATTGAGACTTTAAGCGGCAGCTATAACGGCAATCACTGATGCTTGTATCGGATGCCTTCCACTTCGGAAACCGAACCATCTGAATGAAGGTTTACGGGAATGAAGGCAAAACTCCAGCGCAAGCCTTGGTAAGTCTTAGGGGCGAGAATCTCAACGAGGTTCTCGCCTTTTTTCAAGTGAATCCGTGCAGGCTCACGCATCCAGTAGAATTGCTCGTTGGTGTAAGGTTCCTCTTCTTGAGGACTCGCCCATGTGTTGAAATGGTAATCATATTTCCCCGGCTCTTGCCATTCGATGGCAGGAAGGATTTCTTCCCCATTGACAAAACATTGGCTTTCTCCCTCCCAATGATGCTGTGCGCCAATGCCATAGCCGTTGCGGTTGGAACGGGCAGGCGTATCGAATCCGATCCAAACCTGAATATCCATGTCGTTTTCAGCAACGATTGTCGTCCAAGCCGTAGCCAAAGCTGTGTCCGCAGTTTTTATTTCATATTGCTTGCAGAAAGCATCCAAATCGATGGCACCGCCGAAAGCCTTATGGCTTGCATTTGTGTCAACGCTTATCTGCCATTCCATTTCTGAATTGGCCACCCAAAGCATTTTTTCCTTGTGGAAACGGTCACGGTGGAATTTCATTTTTTCCTCAAAGTCGGCAAGCCGCGAACCGGCAACAGTGTAAGGTCCCGAAGGCAAGTTCTCGTTGGCAATTTCACCCGCATTGCCTCCATTCCAAAAGCGTTCGGAAAAAGCCATCATGCCGTTAATCATTCCGTTATGCAGCGCAATGTTCTCTTTATCATCGACCCTGACATCATTCCAAAGGCAAAGCGTGCCGCCAAGGGCTTTTGTGGTATCCGGCTCCTGTTGAGCAGCTGCCGTGTGAAGGAAAATACGGTTGGTGAACATCATGGGGTCGTAATAATTCAGGTAACCGACAAAAGAATCGACATATTTCCCTGGCTTACTCGAAATGGCCGCATTTGAACCTTCAGCCTCATTCCAAATCTGGCGTATGGTGCTTTCGGAAGCCGGCAAACCCGGAGCCCAAGCCACGGCCTGACGACCGTTTTCTGTAACAATATTTTCTGCCCAATGCATAAAGCCTTCTGGGTCAGCAATATGGATTTCATCGGAACCGATGTGAAAATAGGGACATGATTCTGCTGGAATCTCATCGAAAAACTCTTGCAGACAGGTTTCAAGAATCTTTTTGCCTTCCTCAGAATCCATGCTCACGCCAAACGTATTCTGGAAATAGGTGGAATGTCCGGGCATGTCGATTTCGGGCACCACGGTAATGCCTCTCTCCTTTGCGTAGGCAATGATTTCGCGGATTTCATCGTAAGTGTAAAATTTCCCTTCGTCGCGGCCTTGGCGCTGATATTGCGGGTCGTTGAGTTGCGGATAGGCCTTACATTCGATGCGCCAAGCAGGATGGTCGGTCAAATGCCAATGAAAATAGTTCAGTTTGTAGAAAAAATTGTAAATCTTATTGCAAAAGCCGGATATTTATTAAAAGGAATTCCTGCTTCTGAAATTACAGCAATAAAATTGATGGATCCAGCTTATTATCTTCAAGAAATTTCAGTTCAAATTCCCTTTGAGCAATTATTTTTGATTATTGCAGCAACCCTTTTGCTTTCTCTTATAGTTTCAATAATTCCTTCAATAAAAGCTGGGAAAGAAAAGCCTTTAGATATTTTACGAAAATCATAAAAATTTGTAATGAACTGGTGCTTAAAAAAATGAAATTTTGTTCTAACTTTAAGTGCCTTTTTTGTCCATTTCTGCCGATAATATAACACAAGTATTTAAATTTTGTTGAGGCAGTCATGAAAAATTTTTCTCCTCGTGCTAAAGAAATTATTGCAGTTTTTGCACAAGATGAAGCTAGAAAATTAGGAAGCCGCCAGTTACTTCCAGAGCATGTAATTCTTGCTCTTATAAAAAATGAAGAAGGATTAGGCTATTCTGTTTTTTCTAAGCTTATGCTGGAGCCTACAGAACTTCAGCTTTTTATAGAAAAGTTTTTTGATACAGACTCAAAGATTCCAACTTTAGATAAACTTCCCTTAAGCACTAGATATCAGCAGATGTTAAATGTGGCAGATATAGAAGCCAATGCTTTGCATAATGATTACATTGGAACAGAACATCTTTTACTTGCAGCAATTAGGGAAGAGGGTAGTATTACTTCCAGATATTTTGAAGCTTCAGATTATTCAATTATGGATGCACGATTTATTGTAATGGAATTACAGACCGAAGAACGTTCATCTATAAAACAGCAGCAAACAGAAAATTTAGTTGATACAGTTTTTAGAAGCCTTTTGGGAGAAAGTGCTGCTGGATTAGGATTATTTAATTCCTATGATGATAAAAAACAAACTCCTCCACAAGATAAAACTCAGAATAAGAAAAAAGAATCAATTTTGTCTGAATACAGCCGGGATTTAACAAAAATGGCTAGAGATAACCTTCTAGATCCAGTTGTTGGCCGAAATAAAGAAATTCAAAGAGTGATTCAGATTTTATCTAGAAGAAATAAAAATAATCCAGTTTTACCGGGCGAACCG
>CALGBV010000058.1 GCA_937884015.1 uncultured Bacteroidales bacterium | reverse complement strand
GCGCCACTCTTCATCTTAACATCGTAATAGGTGATTTTGTTGGCCGGAATGACCAGTCCTTTCAACACAAAGGGCTGATAACCAACACAACTTGCCTTGAGATCGTAAGTCCCAGGAGGGATAGGGTTGATGTCATAATAACCGTCAAAGTCGGAGGAAGCACCACCCACTTGCCATTCACCTTTTTCAACAATGATGTTCGCAAAAGGCACGGGTTCGCCAGTTTCATCAGTGATTTTGCCTTTCAATCGTCCTCTTGGTTTTCCCGGAGATAGATCCATTGGAACATATCGAGGTGCCGAAGTATACCTGCGAATCCACACCGCATCGAAGAACGGTGCATCGGAAGGCAAGGTGAAATTGAACAAAGTGACACGATAATTATATGAATGATAGCCAGACGTTGATTTATTTATAAAATACACATTATCAAACATATAATTAGTACCATGCCAAAAACTTGGTTTCATGTTGAAAGACCACTGATGGTCGCAGAACGTATTCAGCGAAGCATCGTACATGCTAGCCAATAAAGCTCCTTCGTATGGCTTCCCCTGATAGTCGGTGACTGAAATCTCCCATGTCTCGTTTGTCCCAGGCTCAAGGTTATCGCGCATGGTCGACAAGTTGACATTCAGATTGTAATTATTAAACGGCACTGCTGTTTTTTCGCAATGAACCTGATGGCTGTTTTCCTTGACAAAAGCCGTAAACAACTCAAGAACGCCTCTGTCGTTTTCGTTGACCAAATATGGAATGACTTCAACGCCATTGTCGACACGCACCTGCTTTTCCAAACGGACTTCGTCGCCATGTACAAGCCGCACAAAAATCTCCACATCATCGGCAGAACTGCCTATCGAAAAATGAATGGTGTCGCCAGGCTGGGCTTCATTTTTATCAACGTAATGCCACTCAATGGCCGTGCATGGCATTTTTGGCTCGCTATTGCCTATAAGCATAAAGTCCTGACTCAAAACCGCTAAAGAATCCTCATAACTTCTTATTTCAATGAGATATTTTCCGTTTTCCAAATGATTGACACATTGCTGAAAACCAATCTTTCCATCAATGACAAGCCCATTTTCAGAAATCAAGGTCTTGGTGTCTTTTGGATAAAAATCATATTTCGGAAATGCTTTTTCCAAATCCTCATCGGAAAGCAGTTTTCGGTCAAGGCGAATATAGTCTTGCCCCATTGCCTCGAAATAATTGATTCTTTCCGCTTCATCATAACGATAAACTTTACAACTGGCATACGTTTTGGCGGGATTGCCGTTCATATTGACAATCTCAATAAAATAATCGTCCAAGTTGGCGGCATCAATGGTTTCGGTCAGATTGCTTGAAATGGCGATTTCGTTGTAAGCGGCATTAATCCTAAAGGTTTCGCTGTGTGTTTCGCCTTGCGCATCGGTGGCGGTCAGTTCGATTTCGTAGGTGAAAACAGGCTGATATTCAGGTGCAACGTCCCGCGACGGCTTCAAATTGAACGTGATTTCAAAACCGCCATTTCCATTGGTTTTCGATTTTCCGAAAGCCAATTGTTCATCGTTTATTTTGGGATAATTTACACCTTTGCAATGCCATGGAAAACCGGTTTTCCGCACCACACGATAGGAATAATCCACATTGTCCAAACCGAAACCCGCAAAAGCATTTACGCTGCCACGAACCGTAATGTCCTGTTTGAGTTTGTATTGCTCTTTCGGCTGCTCAAACTTAATTTCAAATGTCGGGCGCTTGTATTCCTCAACACGGAAGGAAACATACCTGCCATAACGATTCCGCAAGCAATATTCCCCGCTTTTGCTATCAGAGGGAATAACGAAGGAACCGCTAAAAGTCCCATAGTCATCGGTTTTGAACTTCGACCTTGCAATTTCCTCTCGATTTGCATCCTTAAATATGATTTCCTCCCTGATTCCTTTGGCAAGTTTTTCTATATCACCCTTATTTTCAACTACAATTCCTTGAAAATAAACCGTTTGTCCAGGGCAGTAAATGGCTCTGTCTGTAAAAATCTTTGTGTTGAGAATCGTGGTGTTATAATAAAATCCACGATGGGATACGAATTGTCTCAAATAATCTTCGGAATATAAAATTTGGTCATCTTTCTGTAAAAGAACATGTTGATTATATCCTTTTGCCTTAAATTTCACTTTACCATCAGCATCGGATTTCAGTTTTTTCTCAACAGACTTGGTGTATTTGTGCTTCCTGTAACTGTAGGATAAAGAATAGATGCTAACCTCTACATTTTCAATTGGTTTGCCTGTCTTCCGGTCAAGTGTGCGCAAGGTCATTTTTCCATCGTCTGCGCTGGTTAAATAACTTAATCCAGAGACTTGAAACTGAATGGTAATGAGCTTTTCCGAATCTATCGTATTGTTTTCCAAATTTGTCAAAATAATGTAAAGCCCGTTTTCCAAAGGCGGCAAGGCAAGCAATGTGGAATGCCAACGGTAATCGGTTTCTTTCGGTAAAATCACCTTGTTTTCCACAACAATGGGTTGTTGCATCAACTTTTTCAAGTATTGTGTTTTGTTTCTGGTACGATCCAAATCGCTCAAAACCTCCTCATTAACCTTGAAAATCTTGTAATACAATCGGTTGACATTTCTGTAATTCAGCACAACGGGAATATTTTCGTTTGGCAGCTGAACATTGTTAAGAAGCAACTTGTAATCAGGTTCCACAATGTAGTCGATGAGTTTCATGGTCTTTTCCACATTTTCCGCATGTGGGAATTTGGCAATCGTTTTGTGGCACAACTCTTTTGCTTCCAGCAGATTATCGAAATACAAGCTGTCGTCGGAATGTCGTTCATACTGTGAGACCAAACTATTGGCCAATTCTGTAGCAATCTCCGACGAAAGTGGATTATCGCCATGCTGGTTTATCATTTGCAGCAAAGCCTCTTGATATTTTTTATCGTCTCCAAGCAGGCCATTGATATATTGATACCGCTTGTAATCATTGTATATCAATATGTTATCATCAGTATTTTGCAAATTGTATCTGATTAATTCCTGATAAATACTCAGACAACGAATCATCGGACTGTCGCTTTCGGGAAGTTGCGTCTCGACAAATTCATTGGCTGGCATCCACCAAAGGCTGGTGTTCCATGTTTTGTCCAAATCATCAGCCGATGAAGCATTTTGGTAGTAATTGGCCGCACGGTGAAAGATAAATTCAAACAAGGTTGGCTCATATTCGACATACTGGTTTATGACATTGCTGCTTTGAAAGAATTGCAGACAATATTTTGTCGTTATTGTGCTGCTTTTCAACGCATCAGATAAATTTAAAGCCTCCGAATAATGCCAGTCAATGCGTTCGCGGAAATTTCTTTCCCCCCAATACTTCATGCTGACATTGCCAAGGTCATCGTCAATTGCAACATTGTTTCTGATTTTCCACGAGTTACTCTGATAATAGGTTTGATAAACATCAGCAATTTCCTCGTGTAAGATGGCTGCGGTTACACTGTCGAACAAATCGATTTTACTTTCGGCATACTGGATGAAAGCCTGATCAGGAATCTCATTTTCAGGTTTTTTCATGGTTTCCTGCCGATAAAGAATGGTTTTCAGCAACTGAAGCTGATTGTTCTCGCTCAGTGCAAGGGCTTCGATGGAATCCAATTCAGCTTCTGCCGTTCGGAAAAGGCTTTGTCCCATTTTCTGGGCAAAACTCGCCCACAACTTGTCGAAATCGGTCTCCGGACTTTTAAAAGCAAGCAAAGCAAAGACCGAAATGGTCATAAAAACAATAAAGAACTTTTTGGTTTTCATATTATTATAATTTAGAGATTAATAACGGGGCAAATTTATGAAGAAAAAGCAGTTTTGCAAATAAAAAAAGATTTCCACAGACAAAAAGTCCGTGGAAATCCGTGTTCAGTAAAAAACCATTCTCACTCCACTTTCACCCGCATCCCATTGGAATAGGCACTGAACTCAGGCGCATAGAGGCAC
>CALGBV010000057.1 GCA_937884015.1 uncultured Bacteroidales bacterium | reverse complement strand
AATCGCTTATTGTGATTTTTTGACAAATGACAAAATGACAAAATCGCCATGCTGAGATGCGCACTATACACGGGCTATACCAACGCTATCTCCGCATCCAGTCTCCTCCCGCTCCGCTCCCACTCCGCTTCGCTGCGCAACGGAGAAAACCTCCAAAAAACTGCCGGACGGGCTGCATAGAGCCCAACCTTGGTATTGGGATGGTGGCGCACTAGCATATTGTCTCTGTAGGGTCTAAAAGTCCTAACCCAAATCAGGGAAGATTCACCATCAACTGCACGGCAGGAAACGCCCGAATCAACATCTTCAACGCGATGGGGCAGCTTGTATTTACTGGGCAACTCAAGGAAGGTTCCAATTCCATCGACCTCAGCCACCTGAATTCTGGCATGTATTTTGCAATGGTAAACGGCAATGAAATAATTAATCAAAAAACAACCATATTAATTACCGAATAAGAAAAAAGCACTATATTTGCAACCCATTACATACGAATGTAAACACACTATCAACAATTTAATTAATTAAATTACAAACAAAATGAAAAAAGTATTGTTACTTTCCCTCATCCTCGCAGTAGGTATGACAGGCTTCGCACAGACGAAGAATCAAGCAATTAAGGCTCCTAAGCTGAAGGTTGGCACCGCTGACGTTCACAAGAGAGCAATGGGCAAGCAGGAAGCTGTTCAGGCTTTCCAGTATCAGCCATCAACCAGCGTTGCAAGTACAAGATACGAGTACTTGAACGAATACGAAACCATGTTAACAAACTACGACCTTCAAGGCAATGGTTTCGTTGCTAACCGTATGGCCCTCTTCCAGGATGGTACCGTTGGCGTAACCGCTACTTTCTCACACGCTGGCACCGCTGCCGCTCCTGACCGTGGTACAGGTTACAACCTCGTTTTGCCTGATGGCGAATTGCTCTTCCCTGATGGCCCAGAAGCACGCATTGAAGAAGAAAAGACCGGTTGGCCTTCATACGCTCAGTGGGGCGAAGACGGTGAAATCGTCGTTGCTCACACCGGCGTCGGCACTATGGTTTGCTACACCCGCGAAAAGAAAGGCGAAGGCGCATGGACAAGACACGAACTTCCGAACCCGAACCTCGGCGTTTCGGCTCAGGAACTGACTTGGCCAAGAGTCATCACTTCAGGTCCTAACCACAACATCATCCACGTCATCGCTGCTGACCAAGATTCAGACAACACGGCTATCACTTACACTTACTATCTGAGATCAACCGATGCTGAAAACTGGGAAGTCGGCTTCATGCCTACCCTTCAAGAAGACGGCGAAGAAGGCCTCTACAGCGCTGACTACTACGCACTGGCAGCCAACGGCAACACCGTTGCCATCCTGCTCACCGGCGACATCATGGCTCACACCTACATCCTGAAATCAACCGATAATGGTGAAACCTGGAACAAGATCAAGGTTTGGGACAACCCATACGCTGGCATGGACTGGGAAAACGACGAAAACTAACTCTTCGGTGAAGACAATGCAATGTATGGCCCAGAAACCGGTGCTATCTGCATCGACAACAACGGTATGGTTCACGCTGCTTTCTCAGCTCACCACTATTTTCATCCTGAACTCGGCACATCATACCAATTCTATTATGGCATGACAGTCGATGGTATCTTCTATTGGAACGACCAGATGTATCCAGAAACCAACGGTACTGTAGTCGCTCCTATTTGGGATTACGAAGGCGATGACGGCCACGTTCACGTTGAAGGCACCAGCCACGACTGCTTCCGTTTCTGGTGGCCAGCTGACAATGCAGGCGAATACATTGTCCGTAACTTCGACCAGCCAATCGCTGGTTTCATTGATCCAGTTATGGCTTCAGAATGGAACAACGACAGCTTCTACTATGAAGACTACTACGGCTACTGGCAGGGCGCTTCAGCTCTTCCGGCAATCTGCGTTGATGAATCAGGCGCTATCGCCATCGCTTTCAGCTGCCCAGACGGCAACCGTATGCTTTACGAAGACACTTACTATTACAGAGGTGTTTTCATGAGCTACATTGATGTTCCTTACACTATCGGTGACGCTTATGACACTGAAAATCCTGGCGGCTGCTACTACTACAACGAAGAATGGCTCATGGAAGACTTCATGCACATGCAGGAAGAATGCGTTGCTGTCAGCTCAATTCAGAACACCACCAACAAGGAATTCTGGATTTCTTACCAAGGTGACGCTCTCTGCGGTTTTGGTATCGGCAACTCAGCTACACAAGGTGCTATCGACGACAACACCATTTGGGTCATGAGAGTCATCCCTGCTATTCCTAACCTCAGCACTAACGAAGCTGTCAACCCAATGACTGCTGTCAGCGTTTATCCTAACCCAGCTGTCGACGGCAATGTCACCTTCGAAATCAATGCTGCACAGGCTTCTGAAATGAACATCAGCATCTACAACATCACTGGCCAGAAAGTCATGGAACAGAATGTTAACGCTGCCCTCGGTATCAGCAAGCAACAAGTCAACATCAGCAGCCTCAACAGCGGCATCTACTTCGCTACAGTTAAGGCTAACGGTTTTGAAAACACTGTTAAGTTCGTTGTGAAATAAGAGACACAATAACATAACTTCATAAGAGAGGAGGCCGAAAGGTCTCCTCTCTTTTTCATTAATAAAATGTTTTTGGTCCTTTTTACAATTTTTTATTATTTTTGCTGCCGATAGATAACTCACATTATTAATAACTTAAAAACAACCACTATGAAAAAGGTTTTACTTCTTTCCTTGATCCTCGCAATTGGATCGACTGGTTTTGCACAAAAAGTCGCCCTCAAGAAAGGTGAAATTGCAAAGCAGAGCGTCTTGACAAAGATTCAAGACCCAAGAGACAACAATGCCGTCGAAATGAACTTCGAACAAGTTCAGGCAACGCCAATGACAGTCACTCACAGGACAGCCAAGGGCATTGAAGATTTCGACGTCATGCAGACCCGCTACGACAAGCAGAGCAACGGTAGCATCGGCAACCGCATCGCCGTTTGGCCTGATGGTTCCGTTTCGATTGTCGCCACATGGAGTTCTGATGACAGTTACGGCACCCGCGGCGCCGGCTACAACCACTACAATGGTTCAGAATTCGGCGAAATGCCAACAGAACGTATCGAAGACATCAAGTCTGGCTGGCCGTCAATCTGCGCTGCCGGCGAAGCTGAAATCATGGCTTCACACGCTACCGGCACCAACATCTACAGAAGAGAGAAAAAAGGCGAAGGCGAATGGGAACTCATCACCAACTTCGAAAAGCCACAATGGCCAAGAGTGTGCGCTTC
>CALGBV010000056.1 GCA_937884015.1 uncultured Bacteroidales bacterium | reverse complement strand
AGAATGGCTACAGTTATCGTTTCCATGGTTTGTACACCGATTTGGGCTTTGGATTGTCTATCAAGTATTCAAATGTTAGCATTGGAATGACATGCTCCGATATGCTGAAAACTTATCAGTGCACTGGCGTTCAATACTATGGCGACGAGGTTGAAACCGTTCCAAATTTGAACTTTTATATCCGTTATTCCTATTCTTTCGGATTGTAAGCGAAAATTATGTCAAAAATGATAGAGGCGCACAATTGTGCGCCTCTGCGTTTAGAAACTGTTTTGAATTTTTGTTTGGGATTGCCTTCGGCAAAAATCATTTGAAAATCGGATTCAAAAATCAGTCAAGAATCTTTGTTTTCCAGTCAAATATGCTATTCACCAAGAAGCAAGCTCAGATTTTTGAAAGATTTTAAATAAAGATTTTTGAAACATTTCTCGGCGAAGCCGATTCCTTTTTTCTTTCTTCCAACAAAATCAAAACAGGCTTTTATTTTTCATTTGATTTGTCGTTAAAATCACTGATGGGCAGCCTTCAGCAAATCGTTTACGGTCTTGACGGGGTTGAAGGTCTCAATCGGCACTTCGACGAAGACCGTAATCCAGTCGGCCATGGCACCGTTCCACAAGCCAGGCAGTTCCAAAGCTTTCAGTTCGCGCCCGTCCTTCGATTTGTTGGAAATGAAGCAGGTACTTGGGTCGACATATTCGGTTAGGTTGAAGGCTTCGCCTTTGTAGTTCCAGCAGCCGCAAATCAGGTCAACAGGGTTGAAGTGTGTCGATGATTTGAAGATGGCTTCCTGCTTTTCGTCGTTGTGGTTAATTTGCGATGATTCAACGATTTGCAGTGATATTTCATCGTCCATATTCTTAATCCAGAATGGGCCGCCGCCGGGTTCGCCTTCGTTTTTCACCATGCCGCACACGCGCATCGGGCGGTTGAAGCGGTCGTAAAGGAAGTCGATTTTTTCGATGTTGTTATAGGCGTTGACGAAATCGGGAACGTCAATCAGCAGTTCGTTTTTGGCAAACTGAATCATTTCATTCAGTTCGCTATCTTCAACAAGACCTTCATCCAGCATTTCGAGGTATTCGAAAGTCTGCTGTTGCAGTTTCAGCAGATGGCCGGCCAGTACCTTTTTATATAAGTAGGTGGTTGCGGATTGCTTTTCTGGAACGATGTTATCGATATTCTTAATGAAGACGATTTCTTCCTTGAGGTCGTTGAGGTTCTCAATCAGTGCACCGTGGCCGCCCGGACGGAACAAAATGCTACCATCTGCATTGCGGAACAGGTTGCCTTCAGCATCGATGGCGACGGTGTCGGTCGATGGTTTCTGATTCGACAGGCTGATGATGTATTTCACGCCGTATTGCTGCTCGTATTGTGCTTGCAGAGCATTCAAGGTTTCGCGGAAAAACGTTTCGTGTTCGGGCGAGACCGTGAAATGCAAATGAGCCGTGCTATCCGTGTTTTGGGCATAACGCGCGGCCTCAACCAAATGTTCTTCCAAGGCGAGGCGGTTGAAACCGTCGTAATGGTGGAATTTCAGCAAGGCTTTAGGCAGTTTGCCGTAGGAGAGGCCTTTTTCTAATAACAAGGTCTCGGCAATTTCGGCATGACGCTTGGCATCCATCATCTGGTCGATGTTGAGACCAAAATTCTTGATGACGGCTTGGTTCAGGTCGTCAAAAAACGCGAAATCGTGAATCTTTTGGAAAAACTCGGTAGGGAAGGTCTGCTCGCAAGGATTCTCGATGTATGAAAACATGGCCTTGAACATGCGTGTGGCGGCACCTGATGCAGGGACGAATTTCGTGAAATGATAGTATTCCTTGTCGCTTTCAAAAGACTCGATGTTGGCCTTGATTTCGGCTTCGTTCATCTTCACAATGCCGTTTCCTATGGTCGCAGGAGCAACGAGATGCATAAAAGCAGTGCCTTTTTTCAGTCTGTTGACTTGGCTTTCCACCTGATTTTCGGTGATGTTTCTTCCAATAAGTTGAGTTTTATCGTTTTCCGTAAACATAATATCAAATTTTAAACGGCTCAAAAATAGTAAATTAAGCGATACGATGAACTTTTTTCTGAAAATAATTGAAAAAATGCTTGCGGTGAAAGAAAAAAGCTGTACTTTTGCAACCGATTTAAGGCCCAGGTGGTGAAATTGGTAGACACGCCACTTTGAGGGGGTGGTGAGCATAAGCTCGTGCAAGTTCG
>CALGBV010000055.1 GCA_937884015.1 uncultured Bacteroidales bacterium | reverse complement strand
GAATGAGCCGCGTGCCCAATTCAAGCCCTTCGGGATACTCCACGATTTGAGTGAATGGCTCGTCGAACCAAACGGAGAGTGTGCCGTCGCCGATGACATTGAGAGCATAAAGCGTCCAACGCATTGTGCCGCTTTCGCCAAACATTGTGACGTATGGCGCCATCATGATTTTGGCATCCTTGAAAGCCAAGGCCAATTCAGGAATACGGTCATGGACATGAGCATCAACGAGTTCTCGGTTGAAGTGTGCCGATGATGCATCGCCGGCGGTGCTATACCAGCCGTAGCGCGAGTTGCCCGATGCAACGATGACACCGGTCTGATTCAAAACCATGCGTTCAAGAATGCAATCGTCAGCGAAATCGCCGCAAATGCAACCCTGACTATGGAAAACGGTGTAGTTATGATCGACGCCATTGGCACCGGCAAAAAGATTGGAATTGATGTCCCAATTGTACCAACCGCCAACGTATGATGTGTTTGCGTGCCCGAAATGGTTGACATATTGTGTGCCTTCGCGGATGGCATCGCGCAGTTCGTCAGGATCCCACCAATGGTTTGGAGTTTCGTAAACGCGACCAATTTCATAAATGTCTTCGTCATAGCCATAGGTCGTGTAACCGTTGAAATCGCTTTGTCCGACAAGGCGTTCCAAATCGCTTGAAGCATAATAGCCGTCGCCTAAGTGTTCACCGGCGAGCGTGGTCTTGTGAAATTCGCCCAAAACTGGTTCGTTTAGATAACTGAAAGTCTTGCCAAGCAAAAGTTCCAATTCGTTCATGTTGTTGAAAGGCAGACGCGAAATGCCGATTTCTGGGAAGAGGTCGTCTTCGCCGATTTCGCCCCATTTGTTGTCGCCGTCCTCGTTCCAAGTTCCGTCTAAACCAGCATAATAGAGGTCGGCAGGAACATAGTCGTCATAACCATCCTGGGCATGGCACCAGAGGTTGCGGTGTGGCACAAGGTCAACATCGCCGCCAAAAACGACCATCGTAATGCCGTTTTTCTCGTACTCATCAACGATGTAATTGCGGATTTTCTCCTTGTTGTCGCGGCCTTCCATGGCATCGTAGATTTCTTCTGTAGAAGCCACGCGCACGCGCAGACCTTGCTGTGCATATTGGGTAATGTAATCATCGAAATGGCCGATGTAGGTTTCAGGCGTGATGACGAGGACTTCATACTCAGGCAACATAGCATCGCGGCGTTGGTAGGTTGAAAGCATATCCTCGTTTTGAGCGAGCTTCTTCATGATGCTGACATTTTCCGGACGGAGCCACAATTTGCGGCTTTGGTCGCTGCGGCTTGCCATGGTCTCAACCTTCACTTTCACGGTGCGGGCATAGCTGACAGTTCCCGTGCCGGCCACATAGCGCATGGGCGTGAATCCGCTGAGAGCAAAACCTACACCGTTCATATACTGCGTCTTAACTTCGCTTTCCGTGCGGGTTGGAAAACTCTCAGCCGAGCGGTAAAGTTCTTCATTTTTCACAAATTCAAACGGTCCTTCTGCCGAAATTGGGCGTTCGGGCTGAACGGGATAGAGGTCGTGACGCCCCGTAAGTTCAACGAAATCGCTGAATTCAATGGAAATGGATTTGGCTTCCTGACCTTGTGGCAGCATTAGGCTGACGCTTTGCCAAGGCAAAATCGGTGTGCCGATGTCGCCCGTCGGACGGCATCCTTCAAAGTTGAGGATTTCATACCCATCAAGTGTCCTTGAAAAAGGGCTGTTGTAACGATAGGTCATTTCGATGGCTTGCGCATTAGCGAAAATGCAAGCCAACGAGAGCAAAATGATAAAAAAAGACTTTTTCATTGTAGTGATGAATTTGGGTTGCAAATGTAAGAAAAATGTTGAGTGTAGCATTAATAATTTCAAAGGAATATGGTCTGCAAAATTGTTATTCAGTTACATGTCATCTATCGAAAGTCCAATGAATTGTGTGTCCCATTTTTTATGGGCGTTCAGAATGGCATTCGATTTTTCTTTCAGAATATCAATATCAATTCGCTGTGGGTTACGTTTACATTCGGCGATGACTATTTGTTTTTCGTTTTGATTGACAGCAATCAAGTCGATTTCATCTTTTCCGCTTCTGTTCCAATAGTTTGAGACTGTGCTGTAAAAGCCGCTTTCCATGTAAACTTGCCTAAAATAACGTTCCAAAATGAATCCTGAATAGGTTTCATAATCGGCTGAAATTTTGT
>CALGBV010000054.1 GCA_937884015.1 uncultured Bacteroidales bacterium | reverse complement strand
TGAGTTCGGCAAACGAAGCACCGATGATTTCCAAACGCTTCATCAGAATCTTGCTGAAATGCAGACCCGCCGTCGGAGCCGAAACAGCGCCTTCGACCTTGGCATAAATGGTCTGGAAATCCTCAACATCTTCAGGGGTCTCCTCGCGGTTGATTTCCTTTGGAATAGGCGTGTGGCCTAATGAAAACAAGGTCTTCTTGAACTCATCGTACGGGCCATCGAAAAGGAAACGCAAGGTGCGCCCACGCGATGTGGTGTTGTCGATGACTTCGGCCACCAGTTCGTCGCCTTCGCCGAAATACAGTTTGTTGCCGATACGGATTTTGCGTGCCGGGTCGACGAGCACATCCCAAAGGCGGCTTTCATGATTCAGTTCGCGGAGCAACAGAACCTCGATTTTTGCGCCGGTCTTTTCCTTTTCGCCATAAAGTTTGGCTGGGAAAACCTTGGTGTTATTTATGACAAACACGTCGCCGTCCTTGGTGTAATCGATAAGATCCTTAAACACACGGTGCTCAATTTTTCCTGTCCTGCGGTCAACGACCATCAAACGGGCTTCGTCGCGGTTTGCCGTTGGATGCAAAGCGATAAGCTCGCTTGGCAAATTGAATTTGAATTGTGATAATTTCATCCTTTTATATTGAATATTATTCGACTTTATCTTCTACAAACTTGCAAATATACTGCAAAACAGGAATTTTGTCAAGTTTTTTTTGATAATTAACTGAATGTCAGATGGGTATTTCTATGCTAAATTAGCGTTGAGACGTAGCACGCAACGTCTCTACAGAGCAACAATAACATCAAACCAATTATTATTTTTTCTCCGCTTCCGCAGCCTTCATCGCTTTGAATTCTTCGCCCGTGTCGATGATGTGTTGTTTCAAATCTTCGAGCTGCCAAGCATCTTCCACCTTGAAATCGCCGATGCGCGTGCGGCGCAACGATTTCAGGCAGGCGCCGTTGCCCAGTTCCTTGCCGAAATCGTGGGCGAGACTACGGATGTAAGTGCCTTTGCTACAGGTTACTTCAAAATCCAGTTCGGGGAAACGCTCTGTGCTAAGCTTGAAATCCTCGATGTGAATGTCGCGGGATTTCAGTTCGATTTCCTCATCGGAACGGGCGTAATCGAAAGCGCGTTTGCCCTTGATTTTAATGGCGGAATATTTCGGCGGATACTGCTTGATGTCGCCAATGAATTTCTTTCTCGCCTCGTCAATTTGCTCCGGCGTAATGTTTTCCGTCGAAAAAAAAGCATCGGGGTCGCTTTCAAGGTCGAAAGTCGGTGTGGTCTGGCCTAAAAGAATGGTGCCGGTGTATGTCTTTATCTTTGCCTGATATTCCTCTATCTGCTTGGTTTTCCGTCCCGTGCAAAGAATGAGCAGACCCGTCGCCAAAGGATCGAGCGTGCCGGCATGACCCACTTTCAGTTTGCGGATGCCATAAAAACGCTTGATTAAGGCACGGATGAAATTCACCGTGTCAAACGATGTCCAATCGATGGGTTTGTCGAGGAGGATGACCTCGCCTTCTTCAAAGTTATACATTTAGCAGCAATAAGGTAAGACAATGGCCAAAACACCGATGATGGCGCAATAAACGCCAAACCATATCAGCTTGCCTTTTTTCACAAGGTTAATCATCCATTTGCAGGCGAAACAGCCACTGATGAAAGCGGCAAGGAAACCGACCACCAAAGCAACCGTAGGTGTCGAAACAGCTTGTGCAACAGCCTCTGCATCATGGAAAAGCATATCCTTGGCATCAAGCAAAGCCTGACCCAAAATCGGCGGAATCACCATGAGGAACGAGAACTGGGCCAATTTTTCCTTCTTGTTGCCCAAAAGCAGACCCGTTGCAATGGTGCTGCCCGAGCGCGAAAGTCCCGGAAGAGCAGCCACCGCTTGTGCGATACCTATTATAAATGCGTGCAATGGCGAAATGCTTTCCTTCTGGCGCGGTTTGGCAAAATAAGAGAAAGTCAGCAGCAAAGCCGTGACTAACAGACAAATGCCGACTAAAAGAATAGGATTTCCAAACTGAGCGCCAACACGGTCGTAATTGAAAATGGCCTGAATCTGGTCGTTGAAGCAAAGACCGACAACGCCCACAGGAATCATGGAAATGAGAATGTTGACGACATATTTCGTGCCATCGTTCCACTGCCATTTGAACAAATCCTTAAACAGCCACACAATTTCCTTCCAAAGGATGACACAGGTGCTTAAAACCGTTGCCACGTGAACCATGATTTCGAAATCCATTGCACCTTCGCCATCAATGCCAAAAAGGTATTGGCCGATGGTCAAATGACCGCTGCTGCTCACTGGCAAATATTCCGTAAGGCCTTGAACAAGACCTAAAATCAATGCTTGAAACCAACTCATGGGATTGGAGATTTAAAATTTAAGATTTAAAAATTCAAAGATTAAAGAATAAAAATTCAAGATTTTGGAAAATCATTTTGAACTTTTTCTGCCATTTTGAACCAATTTCTTACTTGCGTTTCCAGAAAATGGCAACGATTTCGACGACAAAACCAGCCAAAACCAAGATAGGCGCCAAAGTAATGTGTTGGAAATCGAACATTTTTTCATTGAAGACATCGGGGTCGTCGGAACCGCCGCCAATCATCAGGATGAAACCCAAAACGATGAGAGCGAGACCTATCAACACGATGATGTAATTCTGTTTTCCGAAAGGCATAACCTTCTGGTTATCTTCACCTTCTGCGGTCACTTTTTTATTTGTTTCCTGTGCCATAACTCAAAATTTGTGCAAAGATATGAATTTTTCTACGCATACAACTTGTCAATGTGCGCATTTAAGTATTTCCGCAAGGCCGTAGCAGTGGAAATACTTGCCAAAATGATGCCGATGATAATGATGCCGACATAGATGCAAACCGTGATTTCGAGACTTTGAATCAAAGCCAATTCAGGAATACGCTTGTTGAGCCAATACATCATTATAATCAACAGAATATCAGCTAAAATCGCACCGAAAAAACCTTGCGAAACGCCCGTCTTGACAAAAGGTTTGCGGATAAACGCCTCGGTAGCGCCCACCAACTGCATACTGCGCACCAAGAAACGCTTTGAATAAATGGAAAGTCGTATCGTATTGCGAATCAACGAAATGGCAATAACGAGCAAGATAATGCTTGCCACTATCAAAGCCATGCCGATGCGTTTGACATTCTGGTTGATGACCTCGACAAGTGATTTCTGATAATAGACTTCTTTAACATTTTCATTCTCAAGTAGTTGCGATTCAATTACCGACAAACTGTCAACGTTGGCATAATCCGCATTGAAACGCACATCGATGGAAGGTAGCAACGGATTTTCCTCATTGCCAAGCCATTGCAGGAAATCCTCGCCCAAATCTTCGCTCAAGCGCCTAATGGCTTCGTCCTTGGTGATGTATTCCGTCGACTTCACGGCAGGCATGGCATCAAGTTCCTTTTGCAGATACAAAATGTTGGCTTCCTTCACGTTGCTGTTCATCACGATTTCGAAACCGATGTTTTCCTTGATATGGTTGGAGAGTTTCTGAGCATGCATCATCAGCAAGGCGAACACACCTAACAGAAACAAAACCAGCATGATACTCATCAACGACATGGCATAGGAACCAGCCACACGACGCTTATTTGACTTTCTTTCCGACATTTTCATAGTTTTAAAACGCAAAAATACTACAATTATTCCTAAATTTGCGCCATGTTTCGCAAATTGAGATACGGCCTATTCATTTTCAGCAGTTTACTCCTTGTTTTACTGCTGCAGCAATGCGCCAACATGGTCACGCCCACGGGAGGACCGAAAGACACCATGCCGCCCGTTGTGGTTGAAGCAATACCTGAAAATCAATCCGTTAACTTCAACAGCAAGAAAATCGAAATCACTTTCGATGAATATGTCACTTTGGAAAACGCCAAGCAGAAGGTGATTATTTCGCCGCCGCTGAAAGAAAATCCCGACATCAAGCTCGTCAACAAAACCGTCGTCATACGGTTCAAGGAAGAACTGAAGTCGAACACGACTTACACCATCAATTTCGGTGATGCCATCAAGGATTTGCACGAAAACAACGAGTTCAAAAATTACATCTACAGTTTTTCGACGGGCACCATTCTCGACACGCTTTCCATTGCCGGAAAACTGCTTTCCGCCGATGAAAAAAAGCCCATCGATGATGCTTTCGTCACCCTATATTATGGTGATTCAGAAGGACTTGACACTTTGCCCTTGAGCACAAAACCTGATTTTATCACCAAGGTTGACAAAGAGGGAAATTTCAATTTTACGGGTTTAGCCGACAAAAAATATTTCGTCTTTGCCATCAAGGATGTCAATTCCAACACTTACTTCGATTTGCCCAACGAACAGGTGGCTTTTTTGGACACTTTGGTCGCTGCCGTGCCACTCAAGCAACCGCAAAAACTTCAAGCGGATACCACTCTGGTTTATGTTGCCGATTCATTGCAACTGAATGATTCACTTTATGTTGCAACGGATTCCATAATCAAGCCTGCCGTTGCCGACACGCTTCCCGAACGCATTTACGACATGAAAGCAAGAGACTTGACGCTTTACATGTTCACCGAGGAAGACACCACGCAAATGCTTTTAGAAAAGAAACTTGCCGAGGAAGGCCTGCTGCGTTTTGTTTTCCGTCAACCTGCTGAAAACGTGCTGATTGAAACGCCAGAGGTTTTGCCCGACACTTTCAATATCGTCAAAGTCCATTCCGTCAATTTCGATACCATAAGCTGGTATTTTACGCCCAAGGTCAAGGATAGCCTTTGGGTTCAGGTGAAATACGACACGCTCATTAATGATTCGACACGCTACAGTCTGAATTTCAAGGACAAAAAAGGCAAAAAAACAGAAAATCTGAAAGTCGGAAACAACATTGTCAGCAATTGCATCATGCCTGAAAGCGTGCTGACTTTAAGTTTTGGCGAACCCTTGCTCGATTTCCAGCTTCCCGATTCTTTGCTTTTTCTTGCCGGTCAAGATACCTTGAACGAAAAGCCGGAATTTGAAAAAGCCGACGAATTCGGGTTCCGTTACCGGCTGAAAAACCAATTGGAAGCCGAAAAGGAATACAGCATTTCCATTCCCGATTCGGCGTTTTTCAGCATCAGGCAACGCACCAACGCAGCCATCAATCTCAAGTTCCATTTGGCTAAGGATGAAGATTTTGGCAACATTTTCATCACCGTAGTCCCACCCGAAAACGTGCCGCAAGTCGTAGTGCAATTGCTTAACGAAAAGAACAAAGTCGTTGACACACAAATTGTTACAGAGAAAAGGGAACTTGAATTCTGGTATCTTACCCCAGGCAAATACAAACTGAAAGCCATTCTCGATGCCGATGCCAACGGCAGATGGAGCACGGGCAATTTCCACCGTCATTTCCTGCCCGAGACCGTCATCGAATACAAGGACGAGCTCGACCTCAAGGCCGGCTGGGACATCGACTTGACGGATGAATGGCATATAACAAAATAGGCGCAGGACAAATCCCGCGCCCAAACTTGTAGAGACGTAGCGTGCTACGTCTCTTATTATTTCATTTATTATCAATCAATTATTGAACAAATCACCAACATTTGGTGCATTCTGAGCAGCTTCCGAAGCCTCGAAATAAGGCATCTTGTCGAAATTGCCGAAGTTAGCGATGATGTTGTTCGGGAAGCGGCGCAGGTAAGTGTTGTAATCTTTTGCCGTGGCGTTAAACTCGCGTCTTGCGTTGGCGATGGTGTTTTCGCAAGCTTCCAACTGGCTGTGCAAATCAAGGTAATTCTGATTGGCCTTCAGGTCAGGATATTTTTCAATCGTGACGAGCAAGCGTGACAAGGCACTCGACATTTGGTCCTGTGCGGCTTGGAAAGCCTTCAGTTGGTCTTCGGTCAGATTGTTGGCATCGAGTGTCATTGATGTTGCCTTGGCTCTTGCCTCGACGACGGCGGTCAAGGTTTCCTGCTCGTATTCGGCATAACTCTTCACGGCAGCAACCAGATTCGGAATCAGGTCGGCACGCTGCTGATAGGCGGTCTGCACGTTACCAACCGCAGTTTCAACGGTTTCCTGCTTGCCAACCAAGTTGTTGTAAACACGGATGCCCCAAAGCACCAGCAATGCGATTACGGCCAAAACAATGATGAGGCCTTTACCTTTTCCTGACTTTACATTGTTTGAATTTGTAGTCATAATGATACGATTTTAAGTTTTTAAATGTTTTTCTAAAGCAATTTGAATTGCAAAAGTAATAAAATATCCGAAATGTTGCATAGTTTTTGAAAAACACAGATTTCCGAAAAAATCGTTAATGAATTGGTCGACAAAAAATTAATGTTTCATTTACGGTAATTTGCGCTTACAACCAAATGGCGGCATATTGTTTTTTTTCCTATTTTTGCAAATTTATAGTTGAAACTCAAAAATAGAAAATTCAAATGACTGACAATCAAGATAAAAAAGATATTCAAGATAATGACGAACTGACTTTTGAACGCGGCTGCAAGTTCTGTCAGGAATATGTGCCGGGACAAAAAGTGCTCAACGGAAGTGCCTGCAAGCACAACCAATTCGATTGGCTGAAAGACTACGAAGGCACCGACACCACCGAAGTCAAGAAACGTTTGGCCGAAGTGCGCTTCAAGAACGACCGAAAAGACTATTTCGTTTATCCCGAAGACTTGGAACTGGAAGTGGGCGAAATGGTGGCCGTCGAAGCTGCCATCGGTCACGACATTGGCATTGTCACCCTTTTGGGCGAAATCGTTGAGCATCAGATGAAACGCAAGCGTTTCCGCACGCCTCTGGCCGAGATGAAGAAAATCTACCGCCGCGCACGTACCGCCGATGTCGAGAAATGGCTTTCGGCCATCAAACTGGAAAAAGGCACCTTGTCGCGCACACGCGTCATTGCCGAAAACCTCGGTCTCGACATGAAGCTCAATGATGTTGAATATCAAGGCGATAAGACAAAAGCCATATTTTATTACACCGCCGATGGCCGTGTCGATTTCCGCGAACTCATCAAGAAACTGGCTGAAGAATTTCATGTCAGGGTTGAGATGCGTCAGATTGGCGTGCGTCAGGAATCAGCCAAGTTGGGCGGCTTGGGATCTTGCGGCCGTGAACTCTGCTGCGCATCCTGGATTTGTGATTTTCAGTCTGTTACGACGAGCGCAGCACGTGTCCAGCAGCTTTCGCCTAACCCCCAGAAACTGGCCGGTATGTGCGGCAAGCTGAAGTGCTGCCTCAATTTTGAATATGAAGCATACGTCGAAGCCATGAAAGCCTTCCCCGATTCAAACATCGTGCTGAAATTCCAAAGCGGCGACGCCATCCATCAGAAAAACGATGTGCTGAAAGGCATTGCCTGGTATTCCTACACCACCGACCGCAGCAACATTATGGCTCTGCCAGTCGAAAAAGTCAAGGAAATCATCAGTCTCAACAAGAAGGGACAGAAACCCGAAAAACTTGAAGACTACGCCCTCACAACCGAACAGCACACCAACAACAACGAAGGCTTCATCAGCGACGACGACCTGAAGAAGATGAGCGACTGATAAATGCAACTGTCATGAAGAAGACCTTATTAAATATTGGAATCGTTCTCATTCTCATTCTTGGCCTAACATCATGTGGCAAAAATGTCTACAACGAAAGAGTTGTCTTTCCCGAAACGGAATGGGCGCAGGACAACATGGCCGTTTTCGATCTCACGGTTTCCGACACGCTCAGCACGTATGCTTTCGGCATTGATGTGCGGCATTTGGAAAACTACCGTTACAGCAACCTCTACGTCTTCATGAATACGGCCATGCCCAACGGCAACCACACCCGCGACACCATCGAAATCACTTTGGCTACGCCCGAAGGCAAATGGATTGGCAAAAGCAGCGGCAGCATGAGGGATTTGCGTAAGATATTGATGCCCAACATGAAGTTCCCGCTGGTTGGTTCCTATCATTTCGAAATCGAGCAAGCCATGCGCGAACCTGTACTGAAAGGCATTTCTGATGTTGGCTTATACATTGAAAAACAATAAATTATGGATAATAAACAAAAAAAAGCAAACGGCGGAGGTTCAAAAGCCATCAGAAATCTCTGGATTATTTTTGGAGCGTTTTTAGCGTTTATCGTTCTGTTTTTCATTTGCGTTGCAACAGGCGTTTTCGGAACGATGCCGAGTTTCGAGGAACTGGAAAACCCTCAGACCAATCTCGCTACCGAAATCATCTCAGCCGATGGCAAGGTTTTGGGCACTTATTATGTCGAAAACCGTTCAAACGTGCATTATGCTGAACTTTCGCCTTACATTCCGCAAGCTTTAGTAAGCATTGAGGATGAACGCTTTACGGAACATTCCGGCATCGACGAAAGGGCCTTATTCCGCGTTGCCTTCGGCGTTCTGACCGGGAACAAGAGAGGTGGCGGCAGTACCATCACGCAGCAATTGGCCAAAAACCTTTTCCCGCGCGGCGAAAACCTCAGCACACCGAAACTTGTCTTGCGCAAATTCCAGGAATGGATTACGGCTACCAAACTGGAGCACAACTATTCGAAGGAAGAAATCATCGCCATGTACCTCAACACGGTCGCCTTTGGCCACAATGCCTACGGCATACGCTCGGCTGCAAAGACTTTCTTCGACAAGTCGCCGAAAGAGCTGAACATTGAGGAAGCCGCACTGATGGCAGGCGTTGTCAATGCACCGACACGATTCAGCCCGGTCCGCAATCCTGAAAATTCCATTGGCCGCCGCAACCTCGTCCTGAAAAAAATGGCCGACAACGGATACATCACCAAAGCCGAATGTGACTCCATTTCACAGATTCCAATCGACATGTCACACTTCAACGTAATGGACCACAACAGCGGTCAAGCCACCTATTTCCGTGAATTTCTGAGAGGCGAACTCAATGATTGGGCCAAAAACCACACGCATCCAGACGGAAGGCCTTACAATATCTACCGCGACGGATTGAGAATTTATACAACCATTGATTCGCGTATGCAGCAACATGCCGAAGCTGCCGTCAAGGAATTTATGGGCAAGGAATTGCAGCCGATGTTTTATAAGCATTGGAAAAACCAAAAAAATGCACCTTTTTATAATATAACAGCCGATGAAATTGACCACATCCTGGAAACCTCCATGAAGCGCACCGACCGTTACCGCACCTTGAAAAACGCAGGAATGTGCATGGATTCCATCAAAGCGGAATTCAACCGTCCTGTCGAAATGACCGTTTTCTCTTGGGATGGCCCGATTGACACCGTCATGACGCCTATGGATTCCATCCGCTATTACAAATGGTTCCTCCAAGCCAGCCTCGTTTCCATTGAGTCGCGCACAGGTCATGTTAAGGCTTACGTCGGTGGTTTGGATTACCGTTTCTTCAAATACGACCATGTCACGCAAGCTCGCCGTCAAGTGGGTTCCACTTTCAAACCCTTCCTTTACACTTTGGCCATGCAAGAGGGAGAATACACACCTTGTACAAGAATCCCAAACATATCCTATAGCATCGACCTCGGTGACGGCAGATTCTGGGAGCCACACAACGGCGGAAAACGCATCGGCGAAGAAGTTACCTTGAAATGGGCCTTGGCACAATCCAACAACTGGATTTCGGCCTACCTGATGAACCGTTTCGGTCCGGAAGCCGTTATTGGCATGGCTCGCCGCATGGGTGTCGAATCACCGATTGAAGCCGTGCCTTCCATCTGCTTGGGTGTCTGCGACTTAAAGCTCATCGAAATGGTCGGTGCATTAAGCACTTTTGCCAATCAAGGTGTTTATATTAAGCCGATGTTCATCACACGCATTGAAGACAAAAACGGCAACGTCATTGAGCGTTTCATGCCTGAAGAATCGGAAGCCATGAGCGAACTTACCGCTTACAAAATGATTGAGCTGATGAAGGGCGTCGTACAAAGCGGAACAGGTATCCGTCTGCGTTCTTCCTACGGTTTCACCAATCCGATTGCCGGCAAGACGGGAACAACGCAAAAGCAAAGCGACGGTTATTTCATGGGCATCACGCCCGATTTGACCACAGGCGTTTGGGTAGGTGCTGAAGACCGCAGCGTTCATTTCAGAAGCACCAGTTTGGGACAAGGTTCTCATACGGCCTTACCGATTTGGGCTTATTACATGCGCAAAGTCTACAACGACCCGAACCTCCATGTGAGCAAAGGTGATTTCACCAAACCAAACCTTCCAAACGTCGACTTGAATTTCGATTGCAGCAATTACGACGAAGACGATGAAGGCGTGGAATTTATCGATGAGTTCTAAATCCTTAAAAACAAATAGATTATGACTTCAAATTTTGTTGACTACGTGAAGATTTTCTGCCGCTCGGGAAAAGGCGGTTCAGGTTCAATGCACTTCCGCCGCGAGAAATACATCCCGAAAGGCGGTCCTGACGGTGGCGATGGTGGCCGTGGCGGCGACATCATTCTCCGTGGCAATGCGCAACTTTGGACCTTGCTCCACTTGCGCTACACCAAACACCTTGTGGCCGGCGACGGCGTGCCTGGTGGCAAAAACCAACTTACAGGCGCTGCTGGAAACGATATTTACATTGATGTGCCTCTTGGAACAGTTGCCTACCGTTCTGATTCTCACGAGATGATGGGCGAAATCACTGAAGATGGACAGACCATCGTACTGCTGAAAGGCGGTCGCGGCGGTAAAGGAAACGCTTTTTTCAAGACTTCCACTTTGCAGGCACCGAAATTTGCCCAACACGGCGAACCCTCTCAGGAAGAGTGGATTACCATGGAACTGAAGCTCTTGGCTGATGTCGGTCTGGTCGGATTTCCAAATGCTGGAAAATCAACGCTTTTGTCGGTCGTTTCAGCCGCTAAGCCCGAAATCGCCGATTATCCTTTCACTACTTTGGTG
>CALGBV010000053.1 GCA_937884015.1 uncultured Bacteroidales bacterium | reverse complement strand
GTTGTTTTTCAGGGTTTCGATAGCTTCAACAGCATTGGCGCAGCTTCCCACCAATTGCAGTGAATTGATTTTCGACACGTAATCCTGCAAAAGCTTTCGTGCCAGAAACTCGTCATCAACGATGACCACATTATATTTCTTCTCTGTCATATCTCAATTGTAACTTTATATTTTCCATCATTCTGTTCAATGTCGAAGCGATAGTTTTCGCCATAATGCAGCATCAGGCGCTGACGCACGTTCTTCTGCCCTATCCCCGACTTCGCTTCGCGGCTCGCCGCCACCGCCACGACATTCTGCGCCACGCTGTTTTCGGCCTCAAAGCGGAAATGGCTGTCCTTTTCCGAAAGGCTGATATGCACATAACCCTCGGGATTGCTTTCCAGACGGCTGTATTTGAAACAGTTCTCCACAATCGGCTGCAAAAGCATCGGGGCTACCATGAAATTCTCGTTCTCGACATCTTTTTCAAGCCGCACGTCACATTCCTTTTCCATGCGCATCATCTGGAAATCGATGAAGTTCTCCACATATTTCATTTCCTTGGCCAAAGGAATCACATCGGCCTGACAATCGACCAGAACGTAACGCAGCATCTCCGAAAGTTTCAGCACGCCATCGGCAGCGTTTTCGTCGTTCATGTAGACCATGGAATAAATGTTATTCATGGCATTGAAAAGGAAATGCGGGTTGATTTGCGATTTCAGGTAACGCAGTTCCATGTCGAGTTTCTCGCTTTTCAGCTTGTCGGCTGCAATGCGGTCTTCGTTTTCCTTTCTTTGGTAATAGAAAATCAAGGTGACGGCATAAACGGCGATAAACCAAATCGTATCAAGCAGAAACGGGAACGGGCTGTGGCTCATGATTTCCTCAATGGGCGTCTGTGCAATATGAATCAGCAGGAAAACGCGGATGACCGCCGAGAGGAAAGCCATAATCAACACGGCAAAGAAACTGAGCACGATGAAAAGCATGGTCTTCTGCCGTGCAAGCAGATAACGGATCAGGACCTTGTTCACGAGGGTGACCAGCAGCATCACCTCTATGACGAAAGCCACCGAGTCGAATAGCTTGAAAAGGTAGTTGGTATTGGGGTTTGCCGCAAAGAAAACGACGAACAGGATAAGCCATGTCACGCCTTTCTTATGAAGGCGGTCGATGAAGCCCAAATTGTTTTCTGCCTGCTGTGTTTTCATCCGTTCCGAATTTTTCGGCAAATGTAAACGGAATTATCGGTTTTCACAGCATTTTTCAATAAATATCGGATTTCTTTCACAAAACTTGCAAACATTCAGTTCCCGTAACAATCAGAAAAGACGGCCCGAAGACCGTCTTTCCTTTCACACATTCTGACAATATAATGACATATTGTTTATTTCCTGTTCTTCTTGGTCAATGCGTAAGCTGCGCCGAAACCGACGAGCAGCAGGGCACCGCTGCCAAGAGGAGCAGCGTCTTGGTTGGTGTTTTGTCCGTGTGCTGGCAAAAGTGGCGATGAAACCTCATTTCCACCTGCCTCAGCGTCGCGAGTGGCACCACGGCCAAACAGACCACCATTATTGTTATCTTCGAAAAACTGCTGGGCCGATGCACCGATTGTCATGCCAAGAATGACTGCAATTGTCAATACTAATTTCTTCATTTTCTATTTCGTGTTTACTATTTGTTCTACTTTAATTCATTTGGTTTCCGAAGCTGCAAGGTCTCGTGCCACCCGAAGCCTCGCGTCTCGTATTCCGTTTATTCAACGGCAGGCATTCGACCATACAAAGCGGTTGCAAAAGTACACATTTTTTTTATTCAGCCACACATTTTTCTCAAATTAGTTCATTAAAAACCGCGATACCAATTTGGCGGGACGTGAATGGATGGATTTTTTCGGGAACATAACAGAATTGTCTCGCGCAACTATCATTCCTCCACTTTCAGGAATTCCACCTTGTCGGGATTGTAAAGGATAATGTCCGATTTGCCTTCCTTGCTGACGCGCACAGCGGGGCCTGAAGTGCCTTCGGTGGGCAGTTTGCCCATGACTTCGTGGCGGATGGTGTCGTAAATGGCAGCGTACGCATTGAAAACGCTAATTGCATTTTGTTCAATGCTTTGAATGGTCAAAAATGAATCTGCAAAAGAAGGGTCATTTACCGCTGCTATGTCATCCAGATAGGGTTGCACAATACCGTCGAGATAATCACTGCCATAAACACTAGTAACGGCATAAATTCTAAAGAGCGATATAATTTTAGTGCTGCTCAAATTACCTATATAACTAATGTCTTCCAAGGAGGTGGCATATTCGATGTCATGCAATGCATTTGCTTTTACGGTCTCTCCCATTGGAGACGGGAACCGATTATAGGTATTGGTAATGTTTGACTTTTGAATATCTCTTGCGCTCAGATATTTGTCAACGAATTTGCCATCGAACTTCTGCCAGCCGGCATTATCCTGATAGGCGGCAACGCTGGGAACAGTGACGGAAGCGACATTATTGACTCCTCTAAATGCATCTGTATCCAATGTAGGAGGTGTGGTCGCATCACAGGTTATGGTTTCCAGACTACGGCATTGATCAAAAGCGCTTTCTCCAATGAAAGTAATGGAACTTGGAAGCACGACAGAGCCAAGACTGTAGCAGCAATTAAATGTCAATTCTTCGATTCTGGATACTGTTGAAGGAAGGATGACAGCCTCCAGACTCTCGCAGGAAGAAAAAGCATACCCGCCAATGCTTGTCAGTCCTTCCGGAAAGTTGATTGAGGTTAAGTTAGAACAACTACAAAAAGCAAGTTCTCCAATAGTCTTAACATTTGATGGCAGAGTAACGGACTTAAGCGTTTCTCCACCGTAAAAAGCCGATCCATCTATCATAGTCACGTCACCACTAAGTGAAATTATGCCTCGGCCATTGGTATAAGAGTGTGAGACCACTTCCAGTCCATTGCCAAAATTAAAACCCGCAGGAATTAGCGACAATTCATTTCCATCGGTGGTGGTGTACCAGAATTCGTTAGGTGCTTGTGGCAACGGCTGAGCTATTGCTGCCATTGTGCAGCAGAGGACTGCAAGAATGAGAAGTATTTTTTTCATTGCAAATTCTTAATTAGGGCGGCAAAAGTACAGAAAATTTGCTTTGCTTCCGCGTCTCTTTTGGAAACAAATCTTAACATGAATCTTACATTAATATTTGCTCCTCCCCTCGCCTGCCGCTTCCTAATCAGAACCACAGAATCTTTCGGAACCGCTTGTGCGGCAATACTGCCGAACACGGATGGCACGGATTTCACGGATGGATGATGTTTTGCGGGCAAAGCACTTCCGTGTCAATCCGATAATTCCGTGTTCAGTCATAATATTTAAGGCAATAATTTACTTTTAGACCTATAAAGATATAAGTTGAAAAAGTCAAAAGGTTAAATGGGGGCAATGGTCTTGATGCATCACCTCTGACAGGTTGAATGGGTCGATGGTCTTGATGCAACACCTTTGATAGGTTGAATGGGTCGATGGTCTTGATGCAACACCTTTGACAGGTTGAACGGGGTCGATGGTCTTGATGCAACACCCTCTGATAGGTTGAAGGGGGTCAATGGTCTTGATGCAACACCCTTTGATAGGTTGAACGGGGTCAATGGTCTTGATGCAACACCTTTTGATAGGTTGAAGGGGGTAAAATATGTCTGCATATGACTAATTGACAGGTTTAACGGGGTTTTTGTTCACGCAAAGCGACCAAAAACCAGGTTAAAGGCCCTTTTTAATGTCGACACATGACAAAAAGACCGATAAAAGGGGGTAAAAAGTCTCTATCACACACCTTTGACCAGGTTGAAGAGGTTTTAGGTCTTCGTCACACACCTCCGACAGGTTGAAGGGGTTCGATGTCTTCGTCATACATTTTCAACAGGTTGAAGGGGTTTGATGTCTCTGTATATGTGTTGTGTTCAAGCTAGTGTGACGACAGATCGCCGTGGCTTTTTTATATTTGATTTACCGACCAAGATTGGGAATCTATAACGGTTTGAAAATTATAAAAAAATGTACTTCGATTATTTTTCACAAATTATCTCCAACGTTTTGGGTTAATTTTCTCAACAAAACTCACTTACAATGATATTTCACTAAACCATCAGCAGGCGTTTGCATGATTTCGCCCAAATGCAAGTCTTTGTTTTCAAGACAAACCTTCAGAATATCCTGAAAATGATAGGCCACCGAACCCACAAAACTGACATTCAAGTTCTCAAAGTCTTCATATCGGCACACGAATACATTTAGAAATTCGTTAAAGCAATCGCCGACAAGTTGCTGGATATAAGCATTTTGACGATGCTCGCCCGCAAATTTGCAAAACGATGACAAATAAGTGTTAGGCTGCGGATAATGATACAATCTGTCGATGAAATCCTTGTGACTGAGATGATATTCAGCCTCAAATTGCTGCCGTAAATTGTCTGGCATCAGGCCATAGAAATAACTACGGACAACCTTTTTGCCAATATAAGTGCCACTGCCCTCATCACCGACCAGATACCCCAACGAAACTGCCTGGTTCACAATGCTTTCACCATCATAAAGACAGGAATTTGCGCCTGTACCCAAAATGCATGCAATGCCTTTTTCGTGACCCAAAACTGCATGGGCTGCAGCCATCATATCATGCGTAACCTTGATTTCAGCCGTTGTGAATCGCTGACGCAAAGCCGCCGCAACGAGCTGGCAGTTCTTTTCATTGCCGCATCCCGAACCGTAATAACTGATTTTCTCTACATTTTCAGGGAAATCGGCAGGGAATTCATTATTAATAATGGCCGTAATAGACTCCCAATCCGTATAATTCGGGTTGAAACCTTGAGTCAGGAAGCGCATCGCAACACGCTGTCTATCAATGAGAATCCATTCCGTTTTGGTGGAACCGCCGTCAGCAATCAGGTGCATAGTCTTATTTTGTTGTGCAAAGGAAACAAAAATCGGCATACAAACCAATGTTTTTTATAGATTTGCAGCGGATTTTGGCACGGATTATGATTTACCGTGCAAAACAAAACGAACTTTGTAATTATCAATCAGTAAATCAAGCATTTGAAATGAGAAAATGGCGCATTGAAGATTCCGAAGACCTTTATAATGTGAGAGGTTGGGGCGGACACTATTTTTCCATCAACGAAAACGGTCATATCATCGTGACACCAAAAGAAGGCTGTGCTTCAGTCGATCTTCCACAACTTGTTGACGAACTGGCACTCAGGGATGTTTCGGCACCTATTTTGGTGCGTTTTCCCGACATTATCGACGACCGCATCAACAAAATCGACTCCTGCTTTAAGGAAGCAGCTGCCGAATACGAGTTCAAGGGACAAAACTTTGTGGTTCTGCCAATTAAGGTGAACCAAATGCGTCCTGTGGTCGAAGAAATCGTCAGCCACGGCAAGAAATTCAACATCGGTCTGGAAGCCGGTTCTAAGCCTGAACTTCACGCCATCATTTCACTCAACACCGATTCTGACTCCCTTATCATCTGCAACGGTTACAAAGACGAAGAGTTCATCGAACTGGCGCTTTTGGCCCAAAAGATGGGTCGTAAAATCATCATCGTCATCGAAAAGATGAACGAGTTGAGAATTACAGCTAAGATTGCCAAACGCCTGAAAGTCACGCCAAACCTCGGCATACGCATCAAGTTGGCAAGTTCCGGCGCGGGCAAATGGGAAGAATCGGGCGGTGATGGCAGCAAGTTCGGCCTCACCTCATCGGAAATGCTCGAAGCCCTCGACTTCCTTGAGGAGCACAACATGAAAGAATGTCTGAAACTCGTCCACTATCACATTGGAAGTCAGGTCAGTAAGATTAAGAGCATCAATATCGCCTTGCGCGAAGCCGCACAGTTTTATGTGCAGCTGCACAAGATGGGTTACAATATCGAGTTTGTCGACATGGGCGGCGGCCTCGGCGTCGACTATGATGGTACGCGTTCCTCAAGCCCTAGTTCAGTCAACTACAGCATTCAGGAATATGCCAACAACGCAGTTTTCTCCATCGTCGATGTCTGCGACAAAAACGGCCTGCCTCATCCAAACATCATCTGCGAATCGGGCCGTGCGCTCACCGCACACCATTCCGTACTGATTTTTGAAGTGCTGGAAACCACATCGTTACCCGAATGGGATGAAGATGAAGAACCCGCCGAAAATGACCACGAACTGATTCACGAACTTTACAATTCATGGGACGAACTGAACAAGAATTCCTCTTTGGAAATTTGGCACGATGCACAGGAAATCCGCGAAGAAGCCCTTAATCTGTTCAGTCTCGGTTTGTTAGACCTGAAATCACGCGCAAAAATCGAGCGTCTTTTCTGGTCGATTGCACGCGAAGTGAACCATATCGCCAGCGAACTGAAACGCGTTCCTGAAGATTTCTTGTCATTGCCTAAACTTTTGGCCGACAAATATTTCTGCAACTTCTCATTGTTCCAATCTTTGCCCGACTCCTGGGCCATCGACCAGCTCTTCCCTATCATTCCAATCCATCGTCTAGATGAAAAACCAACACATCTCGCCACCTTGCAAGACATCACTTGCGACTCCGATGGTAAGATTGCCAACTTTGTCACCAAGACCAACCAGCACACCATCCCGCTGCACACTTTCGATGACAAGGAGCATTATTATATAGGTGTGTTCCTCGTTGGTGCTTATCAGGAAATCCTCGGCGACTTGCATAATCTGTTTGGCGACACCAATGCCGTTCACGTTTCAGTGGATGAGAAAGGCTATTCCATCGACCAAATCATTGACGGCGAGACCGTTGCCGATGTCTTGGAATACGTTCAATACAGTCCTAAGAAATTGGTTCGCAGCGTTGAAACCTGGGTTACGAAATGTGTCAAAGACGGAACCATCACGGTTGAAGAAGGCAAGGAATTCCTTTCCAATTACCGTTCAGGTTTGTATGGCTACACTTATTTGGAAAGATAAGCACAAAACATTATAGCAACAAAAAAAGTCGCCGATTGGCGACTTTTTTGTTTTATCCTGTTGGATTTCAATCCTTTTGGGCGAACATCCTGTCAATCAAATCATGATAGCGGTTCATGACCACTTTACGCTTCACTTTCAGCGTAGGCGTCAGGATGCCCGTCGCCATCGACCATTCGTCTGCCACAAATTCGTATTTCTTGATTTTCTCGGTTTCGCCTAAAGTGCCATTTATCTTGTTGATTTCCTTTGCAAAACGCTTGAGTACATCAGGATTTTTGAGCAACTCACGTGAAGTGGTGTATTCCACATCATGTCGTTGGCACCAACCCTTCATGAAATTGAAATCAGGCAGGATGATGGCCCCCGCAAACTTTTGGTTTTCGCCCACCACGACAGCCTGTTCAAAGAAAGGCGAGGCGACAATCTTTCTTTCAATCAGTTCCGGATTGATGTATTTTCCGCCTGATGTCTTGAAAAGATTCTTCAGTCTTCCAGTGATTATCAATTGATTATATTCATTCAAGATGCCCATGTCGCCAGTATGGAACCAACCATCTTCGTCAATTACCTCCTTGGTGAGTTCAGGATTCTTGTAATAGCCCATCATCACGTTGTGACCGCGACAAATGATTTCGCCATTATCGGCAATTTTCACCTCGACACCTGGCAAAGGTTGACCGACACAACCCACTTCCCTGCCATGAGGATTGTTGTTGCTAACCGCAATGACCGGAGAAGTCTCCGTCAGGCCGTAACCCTCGTAGACAGGCATTCTGATGGCCGAGAAGAAACTTGACAGTTTTTTCGAAATGCCGGCAGCTCCCGAAACAATGAGATCAATATCATCAGCACCAATGCTTTCCCTGACTTTGGCATAGACCAGCCTATATGCAATACGCAATTTGAGCGCATACAGCCAATTACGCTTCTCTCTTTCAACAGTATATTTTTGACTCAATTTCAAGGCCCAATTGAATATGCTCTTTGAAAGGCCTTTCATTTTCTTACCTGAAGAATAAATGCCTTCGTAGAAACGCTCCAAGACCCGAGGTACTGCACAAAACATGTTCGGATGCACATCCTTCATATCGGGGATAAGAGTTGCCAGACTTTCAGCGTAATAGATAGACATCCCTTTATATTGGTAACCATAAATCAAGGCACGCTCGTAGGCATGGCAAACCGGCAGGAAACTGAAAGCACGTGTTGAATTTGGCGAGAAAGTGTGTACGAAATTCTTGAACTGACTCATCAGATTGTAATTCGAAAGCATGACGCCTTTGGGTGTTCCCGTCGTTCCCGAAGTGTAGATGATCGTGGCACAATCCATTTCGTCAACGGCATTTTTTCTTTTCTCAAGTTCCTCTTTATGAGGATGTTGCTCACCGAGTTCCATCAGTTGGTCGAAATACGGATAGACTTCTCGGTTTATCATCGTATAAATCAGTTTCAGTTGCGGAGCATCGGGCAAAACATTAGTGATTTTATTCATCACAGCCAAGCCATCGGTAACGACCATTTTGGCTTCGCAGTTGCTCAAAATGAAACGGTAATCCTCTTCGCTGATGGTCGGATAAATGGGCACGCTAACCGCACCAACCTGATTGATAGCCATATCAAGCATGTTCCATTCGGGACGGTTATTCAGAATCAAGGCCACTTTGTCTTGTTTCTGAATGCCCAACTCGATGAAAGCATAACTCAGCTTATTGACGCATTCAATATATTCTTGGATGCTATACTTTCTCCATTCGCCGTTTTTCTTTCCTGCAAGCGCAACTGCCTGATTAGGAAACTTTTCAACATAATTCGAAAGGAGATCGAATATACGTTTAACTTCCATAAATTGAAAAAATGCTCGTTACAATTTGCAAAAATAACAAATTATAATAGCCGTTGTTCTTTTTTTTTTTAAAAATCAGCGCGGAATACACAAAAAGACCAAGGCCGTCAAGACCATAAGAAGCGGAATTATCTTACTTTTAATGTTCTTTTCCCTGAAGCAAAGGGCACCGTATGAAAACGAAACAACGAGTCTTACTCCGTTAAGAATCAACGGAATAATGACAATTACAGCGGCTTCCTGATTCAACCCTGACAGGTAAATGCAGTCGGCCACCGAAACGAAAACCGCCATCAAGACAATACTCCAACGCCACTCAAACGGATGTTCCTTGCGACGCTTCCACCACACGCACAAGATGAACACCGTCATCAATATGAACAGATAAACGGAGTACCAAGACTGCACCGTGACAGGAGCCATGTGTTGCTTGCTCAACAAAAACTTATCGTAAATTCCGCTAATTGCCACAATTACAGCAGATAACAGAAGCATAATCACCCATTTATTCGACTCAAACTTGATGCCTTCCCGCTTGCCCGACTTGTTCATCAAATAAAAGGAAACTATGGCTAGCACGACACCAATCCATTGATTTACAGTCAAATGTTCCTGAAATACCATCAGCAGCAACAGCAGCGATATAGCCGGTCTCAACTGATTGATTGGACCAACCACGGTTATAGGCAGATTCTTCATCGCCGAATAACTGAAAACCCATGAAATCATAATCATGAAAGCCTTGCCCAAAATCAGAAGATGGTTTTTCAAAGGAATCGGTTCGACATAAAAATTGGTCAGGAAGCCATCGGAAAACCACTGCGGCTGATAATGAGACAACAAAATGAAAGGCAAGAATATAAACGCACTCACGAGAGTACTGAAAAACAGCACCGGAGTTATTGCATTTGCATTAACCGATTTCTTTTTGAAAATGTCGTAAAAGCCTAATAGAAAGGCTGATGTCAAGGATAGTAAGATCCACATATTATTGCTCGTTAGCGGCTGCAAAGGTAGTATTTATTGAAAAACAGATTTAATTGGCGGATAATTTTTTTTAATCACCGGACCAAATCAATATAGACGGGCAAATGGTCGCTGAAACCGCCGAAATAGCGAGGGCCGATGTAAGTGCGGATGAGTTTCTTTCCGTGATAAGTCGGGTCGTCCTCAAGCATGAAACCCGTCCAAAAGATTCGTGCGCTATTTTCCTTATAATGAAGGCCTTCCCTATCGTTCAGCACTTGCGGTGTCACGATAATCTGGTCGAAAATCTGCCAGTCGTTCTGATGCTTCAAGGTGCCTTCAAAACCAAGACTTTTGTTTCCGGCCATCAGATTTATCAAGTTGCCATCCTCGTATTCAGAGAGTTGCCTCGCTTTCAGCACATCGTAAATGCTTGGGTCGGTCGGACAGTCGTTCAAGTCGCCCATCATGATGATTTTCGGAGAATAACCTTCTGGCGCAACGGCATTAATTGAATCGACTTGACTGCGCAAAATGGCCGCTGAACAAGCCCTTGAGCCAACGGTTTCCAACTCACCGCTGTAGCGGCTTGGCCAGTGATTGACAAAAATATGGAGCGTATCATCTTTATTATCAACGAATTTGGCATACAAAATATCGCGGGAATGATAGGCCGTGTCTTCAGGATTATAATAAGGAATGGTCTTGCTTTCGACCAAAGTAAACCAATCCTTCGAATAGATGATGGCCGGATCGATGCCGCGCTTGTCGGGGCCTTCGTAATGAACGAAACGGTAATTGTGGTTTTTGAGCGGAGTCAGATTGAAAAGACTGTTCAATACATACTCATTTTCCACTTCGCAAACGCCGAAAATGCCAATCGGCTTGTTTTCCGAAAGAGCGAGAATGGCCTTGTACATGTTGTTGCGTTTCTTGTAGAAGCGCGATTTGGTCCAATGCTGCGAGCCTTCGGCAGTAAATTCGTTATAAGTTAATGTGCTGTCGACAAACGGATCGAAGAAATTCTCCATGTTCCAAAAAGCGACGCGGATGCTTTCCTTCTGCTGCGAGAAACAATTCAGGCTGCAAATCAGCACTAATATCAACAACAACCGTTTCATTAAAAAGCATTTACAAATTACAGGAACAACTT
>CALGBV010000052.1 GCA_937884015.1 uncultured Bacteroidales bacterium | reverse complement strand
CAAGGCCAAATGGAAAGGCACAGCCAATCGAAAAGTTGCCGATTAACAATTGTGGCATAGTGCGGAAATAGCAGGTAGCCAATGCCTCACAAGGTTCCTCTTTCCTGTATCGGGTTATGCGGACACCATCTTCTAAACCATTGATGTTGTCCCAACGCGAGGCGACCATGAATGTTTCGGCATCCCAATCAAGCACCCGTTCCCTCATCCCGAAATCAAACTGGGTGTTCGCAGGAACGCCACTAGGTGTTAGCGTTTCCTTCAAAACCAAGGCGGAATCGAAGACATGAATATACATCTTGCTCAAGTCGCTGGAATTCAATCCGGCAAAGTAATATTCGGCTGGCTGTTCATTGAAAATCCCAAAATCATGACCTCCTGCTGTACCATAGTTTATGGGCGAAGAGTCTTTGGGCATCACCTCATGATTTTTCACGCTGCCATCAATTCCTATGCGGTAATAGTGCAATTCGTTTCGCTCAGTAATTGGGAAACGCAACACGATATCACCATGTTCATCTAGGAAATAGGAGTCCGAAAGGCTTCCGAAAATCGTATCGGACAGCGGAACCCAGATTTCTTTTTCAGGCTTGAAGTTGAGATTGTCGTCAAAGAATGAAATTCGCAAATCACTATGCATTTCATCCAGATTACGCACCACTTTCGCATAAATGTTGTCTTTGTCTATCGGATTACGTTCAATGAGAAAGTGATTCAGATCGTCATCTGCAACGAAGACTGAATCGAGCAGAATTGCACCATTTGGGTCGATTTTCAGCAGCCTGTTTCCATAATCTCCAAGATAGTTGCCATGCTCATCTATTTCGAACAGCTGGATGTTGGCGAGGATGTTTCCATCACGCAACTGCATCATGTTACGCAGGTCAATGTCATAATGCCCTACATGATGATGTGCAATGGAGTCGTAGGTCTGGGCCTGCACCCCAGCACACAAAAGAAGAAGTGCAGCAATAGTAGTAATGTGCTTTTTCATTGCTTTAAAATTTAAAGGTTAATACTTCGTCCGTTAGTTTTCTTGTTGCAAATGTATTCAGAAAACCAAATCGGAGTGTCATTTTGCCTTTAAAGAATTATAAAGCAGTTTTTACTAATTGCTTATTTATCAATGAGATAAGTGCTACAAAAAAGTTTATAAGCAATTATAAGTAAATTCTTGTAAACCATTGTATTTCAATATGTTCAAAGCAAATTTATGAGCGTGTTGCCAATGTCGTCGGAACCGAAAACCGTTTTCATTTCCTTGGCGCGTGTCCAGACGCTCTGATAGGAGCGTTGCACGAGGGCTGCAATCTGCGCTTCGTTCAGGCCGAGCAGATAGAGGCAGCAATAGCGGATGTCGGTGGCATCCAGCGATGGATATTGCATTTTCAGCTTTTGCGGGAAATGGTTCAGGTTGCGGTCGGCGGCATCCATGAGTTGCATCATTTGCTCATCGCGAAGGGCAATGTCCTTGAAATCAATTGTTTTCGAGTTGCTTTTGATGTTCTTGCCTTGCAGCGAATTGAGGATTTCAATGCAAACCGGTTCAGTAAGGAAACGGTCGTAACTCTGTTTTTCAGCATCTACGTGTTCGATTTTTTCCTGCAAGAGCGTTTCCCTTTCCTTCGACTCGCGAATGGCCTGTTCCTGGTTTCTGATGGTTTCGTTGGCTTGCTTCACCTTGCCCGAAAGCACGGCTTGCTGCCATTCTGCCTTTGTCTTATATTTCCTGTAAATCAGTAAGATAATCAACAAAACGACTGCCAATGCCAAAATGATGATTGCTGAGATAGCCATGCTGAGGCGTTTGCTGAATTGCATTTCGGCTTCGGCTTTCTGCTGCTCGTAGTCGCTTTTCACCTTATTAATGTCATACTTCTTTTGGATTTCCTTACCGTCGTTGTGCCTGAAGTATTCATCGGCATAATGGACGGCATTCTCCAAGTCACCGGTTTTCCAATAGGCTCGGAACAGCCTTTTGTTGTCTTCGTTAAACAGTTTGTCTTTAGGGCTTTGGCTTAAATTGCTGAAATAAATGCACGAATCGTAGACCTGCTTTTGAAAATACAATACGCTGAGCTGCTTGTAATAAATGTGCTTTGTGGCCGAAAAGGAAGGCTCTCCTACCTTTTGAAGAAAACCGAGGCCTTCTTTGACAGTTTTGATACCTTTGTCTATCAATTCGATGCGTTGCGTTGAATCGGTGCTGATGGAATCGCTTGCAACCGAATAATAATGTCCGAGAAAGTCTCTGCCGAAAGCGCAATCATAAAGGTTTTGCGTTTGTTCGGCCACTGCCAAGGCCTTTTGGTAATTGTAAAGGCAGCTGTCGTATTCCGACTGTGCCAAAAACAGCAGCCCCATGCGCATGTAAATTCTGAACATTTTGTTTTCTTCATGCCTTGAAAGATGATAGTCTTTTATCCAACGGAGATAATCCAGGCCTTCTTCTAACTGCCCTGATGTCTGGCAAAGCGAGCTAAGTAGTTGATAAATGTAGCATTTTGTTTCGGTGATGACTTCCTCATCGCTGGGCTTAGGATTTCTGAAAGTCTTAAAGCGCTCGTCAACCTTTTTGCATTTGTCGATTGATTCAACTGCTTTCAGCATATAATCCATGCTGCTTTTGCAGTCGTTTTCCACCGAAATCATCTTTGTCAGGCCAAGGTAGAGGTAAGTTTGGGCTTCCATGTATTTGTCCTTGCCGCCGATAAAGGCTTCGGAAGCAATTTGCAAGAGTGAATCGGAGAGCGCATCATCTTTCAGGTGCATATCGTGCCGTGCCTTCACTATGAGCAGGCAATAATGCGCGTGTTCTTTTTCGGAAAGGTTTTGGTAGGGCAAAGTGTCGAGAATCGCCAAGGCACTGTCGGGTTTTGCGCCCACGAATGACTCGATGGCATACAAGGTGTTTTCGGTTGGCGAAGGTGCCGTGTTGTTTCGGTTGCAGGCACTGCAAAGAATAATGATGGTTAGGAATAAATATAATCTGTTCATGGCAGAAACAATTGTGAAATTGAAACAATTGACAAAAATAGTTTTTTCGCACACAAGATGAATGGAATTTGATGTAAAATGCAAATTTTTCTTGGGCGAAAAAATCTTCAAACTCCCGAACAGAATTTCTTCAAACTCCCGAACAGAATTTCTTCAAACTCCCGAATAAATTTTTATTATAATGTTGTATTTCAAATATTTTTGCTATTTTTGCGGCGTATAATAAAACAAGCAAATTATGGAAGCAGAAAATGGCTATTTGAAGCGAGTCGCAGATGAATTGTTGGAACTGCAGTTGGAAGCTGCTGGCATTGTGTTGATAGAAGGCGCGAAATGGTGTGGAAAAACCACAACTGCATTGCAACACGCAGGAAGTGTTGTCTTTATGGACGATCCCAAACGCAAAGATGAATATCTCCGATTGGCACAGACTGATATTGATGTGTTATTGGAAGGTAATACGCCTCGCCTGATTGACGAATGGCAAAAAGCACCGCAAATTTGGGATGCTGGCCGATATATTGTTGACCGCCGTGGAAAAGATGGACAATTCATCTTGACTGGCAGTGCCGAACCTGCCGACCAATCAAAACTGGAACACACTGGCACTGGCCGTGTCGGATGGGTAAAGATGAGGCCGATGTCGCTATATGAATCTGGAGAGTCGAATGGCAGCGTGTCACTCTACGATTTGTTTGAAGGGAACTTTAAGGCTGTAGAAGCACACGAACTGAATTTGCATGATTTGTGTTATCTCGTTTGCCGTGGCGGATGGCCGAAAACCATTGGCAAATCGGAACGAGCTGCGCTTCGTCAGGCTTATAACTATATTGATGCAGTGGCCAAACGCGAAATCATCGAAGTCGATGCTGTGCATCGTAGTGAAACTAACACTCGTCGACTTTTGCGCAGTTATGCTCGGCATCAAGCAACACAAGCTACCAACGGCACCATAGTCGCTGACTTAAAAGCTAACGAAGGTGATGCCTTGAATGACGATACCATTGCTTCTTATCTCAATGCCTTGCGCAAAATTTTTGTGATAGAAGACATGGAAGCATGGAATCCCAACTTGCGCTCAAAAGCCGCTATCCGAACCACTGACACGCGATATTTTGTTGACCCAAGCATTGCTACTGCCTCGTTGGGTATTGGCCCAAGCGACCTGATGAAAGACTTAAACAGTTTGGGATTATTCTTTGAGACAATGGCTGTGCGTGACCTTCGTGTTTATGCTGATGCCATTGATGGAAATTTGTTTCATTACCGCGACAACAACGGTCTCGAATGCGATTGCGTGTTGCACCTGCGCAACGGCCATTATGGTCTGATAGAAATCAAGCTTGGTGGTGAAACCCTCATTAACGAAGGTGCTGCCAATCTGAAACTGTTAGCACAAAAAATCGACACCGATAAAATGTACGAACCATCTTTCCTAATGGTTCTTGTCGGGACAGGACAATACGCCTACCGTCGAGAAGATGGAATCTTGGTGGTCCCTATTGGATGTTTGAAGCACTGATTTTTCAATTGAACAAATCCAAATCACCCGTTCTTGAATAGCGTGTCTTGCCCAAGTGTTTGTAGGCTAAATCGGTACATTCGCGGCCACGTGGCGTGCGCATGATGAAACCTTCCTGAATGAGGAAAGGCTCGCACACTTCCTCGATGGTGCCAGGGTCTTCGCCCACAGCGGTTGCAATGGTATTGACACCTACGGGACCGCCTTTGAACTTATCAATAATCGTAGTGAGAATCTTGTTGTCCATGTCGTCGAGACCGTGCTCGTCGACGTTCAGAGCCGTAAGGCCGATGCGTGCAATTTCGATGTCAATGCGGCCATTGCCTTGAATCTGGGCGAAATCGCGCACACGGCGCAAGAGCAGATTGGCGATACGCGGTGTGCCACGGCTGCGGCGTGCTATTTCGAAGGCCGCCGTGTCGTCAATCGGCACATTGAGAATGCCAGCCGAGCGTTTCACGATTTTCGACAAGGTCTGTGCGTCGTAATATTCCAAGCGCAGATTGATGCCGAAGCGCGAGCGCAAAGGTGCCGTCAGCAGGCCGCTGCGCGTGGTGGCGCCAATCAGCGTGAAAGGATTCAGTTCAATCTGAATGCTGCGTGCGCTTGGACCTGTCTCAATCATGATGTCGATGCGGAAATCCTCCATGGCGGAGTAAAGATATTCCTCCACGACGGGACTCAAACGGTGAATTTCGTCGATGAAAAGCACATCGTTTGGCTCAAGGCTGGTGAGCAAGCCGGCTAGATTGCCAGGTTTGTCCAATACGGGACCTGAAGTCATTTTCATGCCAACGCCCAATTCGTGGGCAATGATGTGCGACAATGTCGTCTTGCCCAATCCGGGCGGGCCGTGAAGCAGGGTGTGGTCCAAAGCCTCACCGCGTTGTGCCGCTGCTTTCACGAAAACACGCAGATTGTCAACAACTTGCTTTTGTCCGGCAAAGCTGCTGAAGGCATCGGGACGAAGGACGTTTTCCAAATCCTTTTCGGCCTTTGAGAGGTGTGATCCGTTTGCGTCGAGGTTACTGTTCATCGTTTGTTATTTCGCCACAAAAATACGATTTTCATTGGATTTTCACATAAGTAACTGTTCAAATTTAAACTTCAATATGGATTTCGAGGTTTCGGGGCTTCGGGATTTCGAGATGTCCTGTATCCCCGCGACCTCGTTGTCTCGTGACCTCGCTGCCTCGTTTTCAATATGTAAACTAATTTTGCTCATCTACTTATAATAAAAAAGTGTAATTTTGCAGGCTGAAAATAATACGACAATGAAACGTTTCGGATTACTCCTTTTCATACTTGCGCTTGCCATCGTGGGCAATGCGCAAAATCATGGTTCACTGAATGTTAGTCAAGATTCGAAGATTGAAACCTTGATTCAGAAACAGAAACAGCTTTATTCCATCGACAGTTCATCGAATGGTTATCGCATTCATATTTTTATGGAAATCGGCAACGAAGCCTTGAAACATGCCGAGGCCATGAAGCGCAAGTTTGAAAATGCTTTCCCTGACATTCCGGTTTATCTCACTTACGCCGAGCCATATTTCCGTCTTCGTGTCGGTGATTTCCGCAACCGTGTCGAGGCTGAAAAATGTCTGCGCCGCATCAAGCCGCAGTTCCGTGAGGCTTTCGTCACTTCCGACATTATTTATCAGCCGAAAATCCAGATGAGTTCGGGTGAGAAATAAAAAATGATAGGTTTGAAGCGGGAGCCCCAAACCTATCGAAAAACACCTAATAATCAAACAATACTCAATGAAAAGAACTTTTTTCTTTGCGGCAACTGGCGTTGCCTGTTCTGACGTATATATGTAAAGCAAAGCACTTATTATCCGAATAAAGTAGAGGCGCGATTGACATTGGCGTGCCTGACATCACGCCTCTACGGGAGATATATGATATTTCGCGAAACTGTTGCATGTTTGTTGAATTGTTATTTTGTTTATTTTGTTGATCTGTTGTTGCTCCCTGACGCCCTTTTTCAAGGGTGTGACGGTGTCGAAGGGACATTCTTTTTATCACTTTTCCATCCGCCATTTCGACAGGCTCAATGAGCGTTTTTGTTGATGCAAAAATACGTCGACATCAAAATTTTGTCAATAGATTTTGGCCGAAAAGTTTATAAGTAATTATAAGTAAATTCTTATAACTAACTGTAATTCTGTTAATTATAAAGTTTATAAGTAATTATAAGTAAATCGTTGCAACAAATTGAATGTCAAATTGTTACAACTAAAAAATCAAAATACGGTTTTGGGAGCTTATCCGTAGATTTTCTTGAAATAATCGTTCAGGAAATAATCCAGAGGGTCTTTGGTTCCGAACACTTCCTGCAGGCGGTGGTACTTTTGGTTGGCACCACTTTGCGAAATGCCCATCAGTGCGGCGGCTTCCATTTGTTTTGCGCCCATGAAGAACAGGCAGCAGTAGCGCACATCGTTGACGGTCAGGCGGGGGAAGTCTTTCATCAGCAAGGTGGAGAAATCGTCGAAGTTCTGGTTGGCGGCTTTCACCAGTTCCATGACATCCTTGTCTTTCAGCAAGGCTTCATCGTGGCTGCTTAAGGTTTTTGCCATGACATTCGCCTTTTCAATCAATTTATTTATTTTCAACACGATAGCTTCCTGATCGAAAAGTGCCTTGCGTCCTGCAAAGTCGCCTGGCTTTTCCTTGAACGAGAGCTTTTTCTTGGTCATTTCCAGTTCCTGCTCCTTGTGCTTGAGCTGTTTTTCCTTTTCGCTCAACGACTGCTGATGCTGTGTCTTGTTGCTGACCATCAGTTTTTTAAGCCGTTTGTAGAAAAACAGCAGCAAAACCACGATAAGGGCAAACACAATGAACATGACAAGGTAGTTTTTCAGGCTGTTGCGTAACGAAGTGTCGTGCTGTGTTTGCAGTTCCATGTCTTTGACGTGCTTCTCATATTGCTGAACCAGAGCGAGTTTCGTTTCTGAACGTTCCACTTCTTCGCCAAGGAAGGTGGCATAGTAGGCGGCTTTCTGGAAATCGCCCATTTTGTAGCAGAGCGAAATGGTGTTGTTCAGCATACGTGTACGCTCGTAAGGGTTGAAAGGGAAACTTTTTTCGTAGTAAAACAATGCGCTATCATACTGAGAATCCATGAAATACAACTCGGCAAGCAGTCCGTAGTGGGGCTTGCGTTCCATGTCATCGGGTGATGTGGCGATGGCTTCATACAGCATTTTGTAGGCTTTTTCCTTTTCGCCGATGCTAAATGTGGAGCGCGCCTTGTTGTCAATCAGGGTCTGGCTGATTTTGAAATCGGTGGCCACATCGGTGACTTTTGCAATGGCGGTGTCGGCAACCTGGAAATAATATAAAGCACTGTCTTGATTTCCAGCCTGATAGAATATTTCACCTATAGTTTCATAGTTGAATGCCGAACCGATTTTCATGTCTCTTTTGTCGAAATAAAGGTTGGCTTTTTTCAGGTTGTCAATGGCAATTGACCATGATTCGTTGTCGTAGAAAATTATGCCTAATCTGTTATAAGTCAATGCGATGAAATCATTTACGAAAGGATAGTGCGTTTCATCGACTTCTTCGGCCAGACTGATGGCTTGAAAATAGTTTTCGCAAGCCGTCACGGGGCGTTCACTGTGGCCTTCGTTGTTGCCGATGCAGTAATAGGATTTTGCCAAAAAGAGCGAAAGCGCATCGGAAGCGGGATATTTCTGGTGAAGGCTATCATAAAAATGCTGAATGCGAGGCATTTGCGCAAAAAGGAAAGAGTCGACTGGACCGCGTGTGGCGGCTTCGTTGGTGAGCAGCAGGAACTCGAAATAATCGGGTCGGTTGAGCGTGTGCAGGCTCACGGAATCGTGGACGCCCATGAGAATGAGCATGGCGCTGTCGGGGTGCAGGGTCATCAGGGCGTTGGCCTTGTCGAAAGCCGAATAATGCAAGGGCGATTCCTCCTCGGTGAAAGGGTAGAAGGTGTTGGTCTGTCGTTTGCAGGCAAAAAAAGCGAGCGTCAATAAGCAAATTGAAAATATGAGTGCCTTAGTTTTCATGGGCTGTCAGATTTTGAGCGGTAAAAATAATAAAACAATTGCTTAGATTGACAAAAAGGGAAAATTTAGTGAAAAAAAACAAAAACGGGCGGCCTTGTGGCCGCCCGCACAACATGAATCCTAATCAACAAGTCAGGATGTCAAAGCAAATGCAAAAAAGTTTATTATTTTAATCTTCAATGTGTTACAATAAAACGTTGTGTAACCGAAGCCGATCTTCCGCCTAACATGATGAGGTAAAGTCCGTTTGGCATATCTGAAACATCTATGATGGTTTTTTCGCCGTGTGCAGTTACCTGCTTTATCTTTTGCCCAAGTGCATTGAAAACACTGATTTCCGATGCGTTTCCGTTTTCAACGGTCAAAGTCGTGAAGGCCGGATTCGGATAAATGCCGAATGTTTCTGACTGTGATTCAGCGATATCCGTATCGTTGAAGCCTAAAATCGGATAGCCGTGATTCACATTGTTTTGGTCGAAGCACCAGACATCGGTTTCGTTGTTCAGCAAATCGACAAAAGCGCGGTTGCGCATTTCATCATCGTTTTTGGGTATGCCAGAACCTTCTGCACCACAAGTGTTTAGGTAATAGGAATTGACTATTGTGTCGGTTTGAGCGTCTTGTAATCCTATCATGCCACCTGCGTAAATGCTGTCGCAACTGATATTTCCAACATTATAGCAGTTTTTTATCGAAATTTTTCCCATTTCAAATCCGACTATTCCACCAGATGCCATACTTGCATTTATGTCGGCAATGTTATAGCAGTTGATGACAGTTTTTGGCCCTATTCCTGATAAGATGGCTGCAATACCGCCAGCGGTTTCTCCAACAACTTTTCCTTCATTATAACATTCAGAAATGCTGTCCGAAATACTGCCAGCAATGCCACCTGCGTACATGTCGCTGTGGATTTCTGCTCCGTTCATGCAGTTGCGGATTCTACCATTGCAAAGACCAGCAATTCCGCCGGCTGTTCTTCCACCTTGGATATAACCGTTTACTATTTTCACATTTTCAATGGAAGCGTTTTGGGTATAGACTGACCCGAATAGTCCGCTGTTGTAGGCATCGACATAAATGTTGTAGACTCGGTGTCCATCGCCATCGAAATGGCCGTGAAAAGCATTATCTGCCGTTTGTGATCTTGACGAACATCCTGTTTCGAAATCCGTGAACATAATCCCACCAATCGGTTGCCAAGGCAAATCCTCGCTGCCGTTCAAATCAATATTGGTCGTAAGTTTGAAATACATTTCGTAGGTGTCGAAACCACATGCGCACATGTAAGACAAAAATGCCAGATTCTGAGCCGATTCAATCAGGTAAGGCGATTCCTCCGTACCATCGCCGCGTGTCCAAAGTTCGCGTTTGCCATCCCAAACGGATGTCTGTGCCATTGTGCCAAGGCTCATGGCCAGCAAAACGATTGTTAAGTATATGTTTTTCATAATATTAAGTCTTTATTTTGTGAAATTACTCTTGAAAAAATCCTTGATTTGGTCGATGAAGGCACCTTTGCGCTGCATCTGTGTTTGGGTCTCGTTGCTGAACACAGTAGTGTAGGCGAAATCAAGTTCCTGGACCGCACCTGCATTCAATGTGAATGGGCCGACTGACCCAAAAGCACGACGGTCGCTTGGTGTATCTCCTTGTTCTTCTTCTGTCCAGTAGAGGCCGTTTTGGTTGTAGCCTCCATTTGGCTGAATGCCGTTTGTGCCGAAATTGCAAGGGTCGCTGTCGCCAGGGAAAGCAAACATGCAATCGGGACCAATATTATTATGATAAGGGAAAGGCATGGACATTGACAAGTAGGACTGTACGTCATTTGAAGGGTCGACGTTAGGCACAGGAGAACTGCCAAAGTAGCAGAAGTGGCATAAGCCAAGCCGCTCATCATCAACAACACCATTGCCGAAATTGAAGCCGTTGTAGGCGTATTTGTCAAGAGGATAGGAATTGTTGAAAAGCGTGTTGCAATCGCCGTCATAATCAGGATTGTCGCGGCCATCGGCATCCATGTATGGACCAGCCAGAACGGTGCAAACCTGCACGGGCCAGTTGCTGCCATAACCTTGATGTTCGCCCTGCGGGTCGGTGTCGTCGTCATCGCCGTTATAGCCGAAAAATGCGCCTCGCTGAACATCGCAACCTACGAAATCGTCCCAGCCGTAACCGATGTCAAAGTCATCGAAAATGCCAACGAAAACATCGTGATAGTTTTCCGAGGAACGGTTGAAGAACTTGTAATTGAAAAAGATTGTGTTGTTCAAGGCATCGTTTTCGGGCGCGGAATAGGCGTATGCCATGCCGTGAATCTCAACGCCGATTTTTTTGCCGCCACTTTCGGTGTGCGTGTTGAATGTGTCATTATAGATGAAATACAGGCATTG
>CALGBV010000051.1 GCA_937884015.1 uncultured Bacteroidales bacterium | reverse complement strand
TGAAAACCATGAGTTTCTTTGAGTTTTCCGAGTCGGTTTTCATGGTGGTAATAGCAGTTTTATACATGTTCACAAATCTTCTTGCCTAATGAAAAGATTGTTTGTTTTGGTCGTTCTGACCTTTTTTGGAATCACTTTGATGGCCCAGCCGGCCAATTATTACAATTCAGCCAATGGCCTGACAGGCAATCAGTTGAAAATTGCTTTGCATAATATCATCAAAGGCCATACTTCCATTTCATATAGTCAGATTTTGAATGCCTATTGGAGTACAGATAACAAAGGCAACGGCGTGGTGTGGGACATGTATTCCGACCGTCCGGGCGGTACGCCAGCTTACACGTTTTATTTGGGTCAGGATGAGTGTGGCAGCTATAATAGCGAAGGCGACTGCTATAACCGCGAACACTCCTGGCCGCAAAGTTGGTTTAACGAGCAAACGACGCCTCGCACCGACTTGCATCACATTTATCCGACCGATGGTTATGTCAACAACCGCCGTAGCAATTATCCATTCGGTGAAGTGAAAAATGCAGAATGGACTTCGACAAATGGTTCCAAGTTAGGTTCTTGCAAGACTTCGGGCTATTCAGGCACCGTGTTTGAGCCAATTGATGAATACAAAGGCGATTTTGCCCGTGCCTTGATGTATATGAGTGTGCGCTATTACAGCGAGGATTCTGGCTGGAAGACTTCCGACATGACCAACAAATCGGAAATAAAGCCATGGGCCATCGACATGTTGCTGCGCTGGAATGAGTTGGATCCAGTCAGCCAAAAGGAAATCAACCGTAACAATGCCATTTACAATGATTACCAGCATAACCGCAATCCTTTCATCGACCATCCGGAATATGCCCGCATGATTTGGGACCCGAACTGGCAGGGAACGACCTACACGGTAACGCTTTCGGCAGGTGCAGGCGGAACCATCTCACCTTCTGGCGCTCAGACTGTAAATGAAGGCGGCAGCCTGACTTTTACCGTCATGCCGAATAATTGCTATGCTGTTGATGTGGTGACCGTAAATGGCACTCCTGTCACTTTGAATAACAATAGCTATACGATTAGCAATATCAGGCAAAACATCACTGTTCAGGTGTCATTTGTCAATCAGGGCGTGTTTCAAATTTCGGCTTCTGCCGGACAGCATGGCTCCATCATGCCGAATGGTCTGGTCGAGGTCAATTGTGCCAATTCGGTCACTTTCAGCATCACGCCTGATGAGGGTTATCGCATTTCCAATGTTGTTGTCGATGGTGTCGCAAAAGGTGCTTTGACTTCTTACACGTTCACGAGCGTCAATACTGACCATACCATTTCTGCCAATTTCATTGAGCAAGGTGTCACTTCCTGCGAGGCGCCAGTTGGCCTGACTGCTTCAGTCTATCAGAACACTGTGAATTTGGTTTGGCAACCTGTGCCTGGAGCTACGGATTATGAAATCTATCGCGATGGCGGCAATGTGGCCATGGTTTCGGGCGTGACAAGTTGGACGGATAGGTATTTATCTGTTGGAGAACATTGTTATAAAGTAGTGGCATATTGCATGGAAGGCATTTCTGACCCCTCCGAAACGGTTTGTGTGACAATCACTTATCAAGGCGTTGGTGAGGATTTGAACGAGCCTGTTTATATTTTCCCGAATCCCGTTGAGCGAGGCCAGGAAATTCATCTGAGCGGCAACCAATGGAAATTCGATTCCGTTGTCATTTGCGATTTGTGCGGTCGCAAAATGCTGAAAGCCTCTGGGAAATCAGTCGGAGGCTTCTCGTTGTTGATTCCTGCCGATATGCAGCGTGGCTGTTATTTCGTCAAGCTGGTGAAGGATGGCAGAACAGTTAAGGTTTTGAAATTGATTGTAAAATAACAGTTTATGGCGATGTTACGTTTGACAAAGATTTTCCATTTCGACATGGCGCATGTCCTAAAGGACTATGACGGCCCTTGCCGAAACATTCACGGACATTCCTATGAATTGCGCGTGACGGTGAAAGGCGAGCCGATTTGCGACCCGACCAATCCGAAAAACGGCATGGTGATGGATTTGCATGACTTGAAATGTATGGTCAACGATAACATTGTCAGCAAATTGGATCATGCCTTTGTGGTGAGTTCCGCCATGCCTGCCGATTTCATCGCTGTCATCAAACGCGATTTCGAAAAAGTCGTTGTCGTCGATTACCAGCCTACCAGCGAAAACCTTATTTTGGATATGGTTGCGCAGCTGCAAAATGTTTTGCCCCAGCAAGTTGCATTGCACAGCATCCGCTTGCAGGAAACGCCTGGTTCTTACGTTGAGTGGGAAGCGTAAAACCAAAGAATCACATCATTTTTTTATGGCGGAAATAGAAATAGAAGCTGACGGCAACAGCGATCATTACGCCTAAAATGCCGTAGAAAGCCCATGGTTTTTCCTGGAAGGGCAGGAGAACGTTCATGCCGTAAAGTCCTGTGATAAAGGTCAATGGCAGGATGATGGACGAAATCAGCGTGAGGATTTTCATCGTCTCGTTGGTCTTGTTGGTCTGCATCGAGTCGAATGTCTGCGAGAGGCCTTCAATCAATTCCTCGTAGTCTTCGGTCATATCCCACACCTTCTGGTAGTAGTCCAAAATGTTGCCCCAGTAGTCTTCCATAAACTCGACATCTTCGGTGAAGCCTGTGATTTTACCGTTTTCGAAGAGGTGGAAGAGACGCAGCTGCGGTTTGAAGATTGTATTAATCAGGATGAGGTTCTTTCTTGTTACCGAAATGCGTTCGATAATCTTCACTTGCTTCTCCTGGAGCAATTCGCGGTTAATCAATTCCACATCAAGTCCAACTTTACGCAGCAGGTATACTGATTCTGTCATCAGTTTTTCCAAGATGCGGTAAAGCAGGATATCCGAACTCTTGATGTTGACCTCTTCCTCGTTTTGGATGCGTTCTTCGTATTCTTCGAAAAGCTGCGAAACACCCCAAGGGTTTTTCTCGATGGAAATGATGTAATCTTTTCCCCAGAACATTTTCACCTCCTTGATTTTCACGAACTTATTCTGACGGTCGAAGTTCGGGAAATGAAGGATAAGGAAATAATAATCGTCGTAAATATCTATCTTGGGACGCTGGTTCACCGACTTGCAGTCTTCAATGTCTAAGGGGTGAAAATGGAATCGTTCTTTGAGAAATTCAAAATCTTCTTCCGTCGGATTGTTAAGGTGACGCCAAGTCAAGTTTCCGATTTTCAGGCTGTTAATCATAAGCCTTCCCCCTTTCTTTTTAAAAAATGAATACTACTTTCTACATCGGTGCAAGTGTTTTGCGCTGCGAAAATAGTCTTTTTCTTTGAAAGAATGGCGGTTTGGTTGGGGAAAAATGATTGTGAAATGGAAAATTCACTTTGTAAAGTGAAAAAAATGCAAAAATTTTACTCTGTAAAGTAAAAAAACACCTAAAAATTCACTTTGCAAAGTAAAAAACAAGGCTTTTCCAATGCTCTTATTTCCACTCAAAGGTATTAATCATCTGGTCAATATCTTCGCGGATGTAATTAATGACGGGTTGCATGGAATCGTTGTTGGGCAGGAAGTTGAAATACAGGGCGCCTCTGACGAAATTGCGCGTGCTGTCGGTCAGGTAGAATTGCATCGGTGTGGCAACGCCTTTGCCGTCCATCTCGATGAGCATGCCGTAGACATGATGTTCATCGTTGATAATCAGGCTGTCGCGTATGCCGTTGGCTTTCTGGATGTGTTTGGTCAGCATGGTGTGGACATCTTCCAAATATTCGCTCAGATTTCCATGTACGTCTTTGTGTGTCAGGTGGATGGATCCTTTGAAAACGGGCATTTCCACATTCACCCAGTTTTTCTGTTCGGGTGAGTATGGGTCGTTGGTTACTACGGCATATTGCGGACATTCAAAGCGGTAGCGTTCGATGGTGTCGACTGACTGATAGGCTTTTTCTGGCAAATCGATGCGGAAATAGCCCCTCGGTTTGGGCATGTAATTCGTTTCTTCGCCGCACGAGGCAAATGTCACCGCCATCGCAATGACGGCTAATATCTTGATGATTCTATTCATTTTTTATTATCGTCGTTTTTTACGGACGCACGAGTGCGTCCCTGCTTATATTTCGCAAAGGGTGTCGTTCGCCAACGCTCACTTTGCCCTTTGCTGCATTAATTTGCCCTTTCAGGGCGAACGCGTGTCTAATTTTACCTTCCTCCAATTTCCTCCTAGCTCCTCATTCCTAACTCCTAACTCCTAACTTTTCAAACTTTCCACTTCAACACTTTCCTCTTTGAAACTTCTGAATCGCCCCTTCGACAAGCTCAGGGAGCTATTTCCTCCTAACTCCTCATTCCTAACTCCTAACTACTTTCACTTCCTTAATCCTTCTCAAATCTGCATCGGTGATTTCAAACACAAATTCCTCGAAATCAAACTTGAAACCTATCTCCGGAATACGGCCTTCAATTTCAAGAATCAATCCGGCAAGGGTGTCGGCTTCGCCTTGCATGGGTTCGAAATAGTCTTCGTCGACACCGAAAATCTTGCAGAAATCGACGATACTTGTCTGCGCCTTGAATAAGAACGAGCCATCATCGAGTTTGGTATAATGCTGCTCCTGTTTTTCCTTGTCGAATTCATCGCTGATGTCGCCCACGATTTCCTCAATGACGTCTTCCATGGTGATGAGACCCGAAGTGCCGCCATATTCATCGACCACAATGGCGATATGGATTTTCTTTTCCCTGAAATCTTGAAACAAGTCGTTGATTTTGCGGTTCTCAGGAACAAAGAATGCAGGGCGGATGAGTTTCTGCCATTCGTACGATTCGGCATCTAAGTAGGGGAGAAGGTCCTTCACATAAAGGATGCCATTCATGTTGTCGAGGCTTTCCTGATAGACGGGAATCCTTGAGAATCCGCTCTTTATGACGGTTTCGAGCATTTCGGTAAAAGGCATTCCGTAATCGATGCCTACTATGTCGATGCGTGGGCGCATCACGTTGCTCACTTCCTTTTCGCTGAACGAGGCAATGCCTTTCAGCATCTGGCGTTCATCGGCGAGTACGGATGTCTCGGTGGCAATGTCGACGGCAGTCGAGAGGTCATCGATGGAAATTTCGCCTTTTTTCTTCTCCAAATGTTTGTCCATGAATGAGGTCGACTTGACCAATATGCGGCTCAAAGGCTTGAAAACCGCAATCAGGACATTCAGTGGCCGTGCCATGAAACGTCCGATTTTCACGGCTTGTTTGCTGGCATAAATCTTTGGCGTGATTTCGCCGATAATCAGCAGCAACGAGGTCACGACAACCACTTCGAGAATGAATGACGCCACAGGATAGTTCCTGATGTCGAACAGTTCGGCGATGATATAAGTCGAAAGCAATGTGATGGTCACATTGACTAAATTGTTGCCAATCAATATGGTGGCGAGAAGTGTCTTGGGTTTTTCACGCAGTTTCAGCAGCAGTTTGCTCTTGGCGTCGTTGCGCGATTCCAAATCGGCAATGTCGGCAGGCTGCAAGGAGAAAATGGCCGTCTCGCTGCTCGAAATTAATGCAGAAGCAATGAGTAGCAGGCATAGGACAATCAGTCCGATGATGGCATTCAATGAAAATCCGGTGAAAAAGCTGTTTAGGACAACGGATAAGATTTCCGTAAGAGGCTCAGGGTCAGGGTCTGGTGTTTCCAAAACTATTACGATTTAAAAATTACGCTGCAAAAGTACGGAATTTTTGAATACAAAAGATGCAGAATGTGATTTTCGCATCCTGCATCTCGTTTCGTTTGTTAGAATGGAAGGTCGTCGGCTGGCAAAGGATTGCTGGCGAATGGGTCAGCCGGAGCTGGCTGGGCTGGCGCCTGCTGGCTTGGCGTCCCGCTGTATCCTTGGGTGTATGACGACTGTTGTGGCGGTTTGGCTGGTGCCAATTGCATCATCTTGTCGACGTTCACTTCCGTAATGTAACGCACAATACCTTGCTGGTCGGTGTATTGGCGCGTTCTGAGTTTGCCTTCAATGTACATCAGGTCGCCTTTCACATAGTTGCGGCGATGGTCGGCGATGTCGTTGGCGAGGTTGCCCCAAACGACAATGTTGTGCCAATCGGTCTGTTCGACCCAGTTGTTGTCATGGTCGCGGTAGCGTTCTGAGGTTGCTAATGTCGCAGATACTTTCCTGGTGCCATTGTCGAAAGTGGTGACTTCAGGATCTTTTCCAAAACGACCGATGAGGATTACTTTGTTTAAGCTTGCCATAGTGTTTAAGATTTTAGTTTAACGTAAAGATCAATTAATCGGGGGACCGGATAGCGTTCCAGGTCCGTTTCAACCGTCAAAAGTATATCTTTTGTTTCATATAGAGGTAGTTTTTCATCGAGAAATATTTCAATGAACTGAGCTATAATGGTTTGGTGAGTGAGCTTATGGGTGAATTGCTTCGATATGCCGCCCACGGTGTAACCGTTTTTGCCTACATATTGTTCAAAATCCTTGCTTTGGAGCAGCTGATTAATGTCGGCGGCTTCTGCTGTCTCAATCATCGGGAAATCATAGAGATTAATCCAGATGTCTTTGGCAGTGCGTTTGTGAATGTAAAGTTCTTTCGTGCTTTTTATTCTGAAGACCAAATAGTTGAAATAGCGTGTCCGCACTTTCAGTTTGTCGAGCTTCACAGGCCGTTGTGCCACGGTGCCGTTGGCAAAGGCCAGGCAATGTGCCTGCAATGGGCAATTCGGGCAATCTGGATTTTTGGGCAGGCAATGCAAGGCACCGAATTCCATCATCGCCTGATTGTGTAGGCCAGGATGCTCACGGTCAAGCAGTTCGTTGGCCAATTGTGCGAATAGGTTTTTGCCTTCATTAATATTAATAGGTGTTTCGATGTCGAAAAGGCGTGAAAGGACGCGGTAGACGTTGCCATCGACAACGGCGTAGGGGAGGCCGAAGGCAATGGACGCGATGGCTGCCGCCGTGTAGTCGCCAATGCCTTGCAGCCGGCGCAAGGCATCGTAGTCGGCGGGAAACTCGCCGCCGTGCCGCTCCACCACTTGCTGGGCGCAGCGGTGCAGGTTGCGTGCCCGTGAGTAATAGCCCAAGCCTTGCCACATTTTAAGTACTTCTTCCTCAGAGGCTTGCGCCAGGTCTTTCAGCGTGGGCCATTTTTCGGTGAACCGCATGAAATAGTCGTAGCCTTGGCTGACGCGCGTCTGTTGCAGGATGATTTCCGAAATCCAGACGAAATAAGGTGTCGGCTGACTGCGCCAGGGCAAATCGCGTTTGTTGTCTGAAAACCATTCTGATAGTGTGCTTTGTATTGTTGTCATAGTTCCGTTGCTGAAATTAATGCCCCTTTCTTGAAATTTAGGCCTAAAACCACCTCATCTTACCTTCCTTTTTCCCCGTTTTTTTGCCTAAATGCTCAAATTATAGGATTTTAGATTAAAAAAATGAATAAAATTCGTCTCCGTATCGAAATTGTTTTTACCTTTGCCGCAAATTTACAACAAACATAATAAATAACCATTAAATAATAAGAAAAATGACAAAAGCAGAAATCGTAGCTGAAATCGCTAGCAAGACCGGTATCGAAAAAGGTGCAGTCCAGACTGTTGTTGAATACTTCATGGAATCCGTCAAGGCTGCTATGGCCAAGGGTGAAAACGTCTATCTGAGAGGCTTCGGCAGCTTCATCATCAAGACAAGAGCTGAAAAGACTGGCCGTAACATTTCCAAAAACGAAGCTATCACCATCCCGGCTCACAACATCCCTGCTTTCAAGCCAGCTAAGACTTTCATGAACGCAGTTAAGTAATCGTTTGAATATTTAAAATCTTAATACTATGCCAAACGGTAAAAAACACAAGAGACACAAGATGTCGACTCACAAGCGTAAAAAACGCCTGAGAAAGGACAGACATAAGAAGAAATAACTTTCTCCTTATCCGATGTCAAGTAAACGATAACACAGCATTGGCACATACAATGTTGTGTTATTGTTTTTAAATTGAATTGTTAACCTCAATAAAAAGCAAACTCCATGTCCGAAGAACAACAAGAAGAAAAAATTGAAGTGAAGGAAGTGGTGCGCGACATTGTCATCAGTTCGCGCGCTTCGGAGGTTGACATCGCTCTGCTGGAGGACAACGTACTTGTCGAACTTCACAAAGAGAAGACCAACAACCAGTTTGCGGTTGGTGACGTGTATCTCGGTCGGGTCAAGAAAATACTCCCGGGCCTCAACGCGGCTTTCGTCGACGTGGGCTATTCGAAGGAGGCTTTCCTGCATTTCCTCGACCTCGGTCCGCAGATACGCTCCTTGATCAAATTCAGGAACCTCGTGACTTCGGGTGTCGATGGCGTTTCGATGGATGATTTCAAGCTTGAGCCTGAAGTCCCTAAGAACGAACGCATCGGCGATTTCCTCAAAGTAGGAGACCTGCTCCCGGTTCAGATTGCCAAGGAACCCATCTCGACCAAAGGCCCGAGAATATCCGCCGAAATCTCTTTCGCCGGACGTTATCTGGTTCTCGTGCCGCTCTCAAACCGCATTTCGGTATCACACAAAATCCGCAGCAATGCCGAACGCACCCGCCTCAAGAAACTTATCCAAAGCATCCGTCCCGCCAACTATGGCGTCATCGTGCGCACCGTAGCCGAGGATAAGAAAGTGGCCGATTTGGACAGCGACCTTAAGTCGCTCGTGGCCAAATGGGAACAGTGCGTGGCTGAAATGAAGAAAATGACTACTTTCGGAAAAATGGTCAGCGAGATGAACCAGACTTCCGTCATGCTGCGCGATTTGCTGAACGAGTCGTTCAACAGTATACATGTCGACGACCCGACGCTTTATGAAGAAATACAAGGCTACATCAAGTCTTTTGCGCCTGAAAAAGCCGACATTGTGAGTCTCTACAAGGGCAACGACCCTATCTTCGACTATTTCAATGTCAGCAAGCAAATCAAAGGCTTTTTCGGTCGCGTTGTCACCATCAGAAACGGTATCTACCTCATCATTGAACACACCGAGGCCATGCACGTCATCGACGTGAACAGCGGCCACCGCGTGAACAAGGACAACTCACAGGAGGAAAACGCACTTCAGGTCAATCTGGAAGCTGCCGTCGAAATCGCCCGCCAGTTGCGCCTGCGCGACATGGGCGGCATCATTATCGTCGACTTCATCGACATGACGGAAGCCAAACACCGCAAGGAACTTTACATCAAACTGTGCGAAGCCATGGCGCACGACCGCGCCAAGCACAACATCCTTCCGGCTACCAAGTTTGGACTGATTCAGATTACGCGCCAGCGCGTGCGCCCGGAGACCGAAATCCAAGTGCAGGAAAAATGCCCCGTGTGCGACGGCGAAGGCAAAATCCGCCCTGCCATCCTGTTCATCGACGAAATCGAAAACAACCTCAAGTACTTGCTCCTCGACCAAAACGAGAACCACATCACGCTACAAGTGCATCCTTTCATTCATGCCTACCTGACGAAAGGTCTGTTTTCAATCCGTTACAAGTGGATGCGGAAATACGGCAAATCCTTCAAGGTGCAGTCCATGTCCGATTTCCACGCCTTGCAGTACAATTTCCAGAACGCAAGCGGCGAAGACATCGCCCTCTGAGATTGGTGCTGAAAGAAAACATCAAAAAGCCTGTCCCAAAAGGACGGGCTTTTTTGTTGGCAAATGCCCGCCTCCAGGCTGCGGACAAC
>CALGBV010000050.1 GCA_937884015.1 uncultured Bacteroidales bacterium | reverse complement strand
TTTACGGTACCGCTAAGGACCAAATCGGCAACGAATACTTCCTCGTGAAGAACAGTTGGGGCGATGCCGGCAACTACAATGGCATTTGGTACGCTTCGAAAGCTTTCGTTCGTTACAAGACCATGAACATCGTTGTCCACAAGGATGCTCTTCCAAAGGACATTGCCAAGAAACTTGGTATTAAATAAGCCTGATGGGCAATCATTTTTAAAAACGGAGAAGCACTAATTGGCGCTTCTCCGTTTTTGTGAAATAATGTGTATTTTTGCACCAAATTATCAAATCAATCAATTATGAAAATGAAGAAAATGTTTTTTGCCGCTTTCATGACAGCGGCTTTAATGTGTGGCAACACTTTGTTTGCCCAATCGAGTTCGTATCTGAATTTAGGCCTTAACATTCCTCAGGGTAAGTTCGGAACATCGACAGGCAATTGTGCTTTGTTTGAGCATAATGGCGATCAGGGTGCAGCCGCTTTGGGCGCTAACCTTGGATTTAAGTTCATCACTGACACCAAAGCCAAAGGCTTAGGTTTTATGGTCACTATTGATGGAATGTATAATGGCTTGCAGAAGAATGTCAATCTCGAGAATTACAAACCAATTGACATCCCGGAAATCGCAGGCCTTGATGTGAGAAACGTAAAGCCAGGCTACATCAATGTGCCGTTCATGCTTGGATTGAATTATCATTATGATTTTTCTAAAACGATTTCAGTATTCGCCGAAGGTGGCGCAGGCGCCAATGTGAGATTTGTCCTTCCTTTCAAGCAGAGTTTCAATGGCCAGGTAGGAAGTTTCACTTCTGATTACACACGCGAATTCCATTACACTCCGAAGGTCGCTTTTGCTTTCCAGTTTGGCGGTGGCGTTACGATTAACAAAGTTATCACTTTGGGCTTGAACTATTATAATTTAGGGACATCACTTGTTGCAGGCCGTATTGACAGCAGCCTTAAGACTTCGCTCAGCAGTCAGGCAGTCATGCATACGGATGAATTCAAAAACAACGATTTGTCAACCAGCATGTTGATTGTGCGTTTGGGTATTCGCCTGCAATAATAATTTGAAGTCTTGTGAATGCTAAAGAGGCATCCTTCCGGTGCCTCTTTTTCATTTCTTGATCTGTTCGAAACCTTGTCCGTAGGCACCCATCACGGTGTTCATGGTCATGAAAGCCTTGGGGTCTTCGTCTTTTACGATGCGCAGGATGGTTTGCGATTCACGCTTGTGCGCCACAACCATCAGGATGTCGCCTTCGTGCTTGGTGTACCAGCCTGTGCCTTTTATCGTTGTCACGCCACGGTGCATCTCGTTCGCGATGCGGTTGGCGACTTTTTCAGGCTCGGAAGTGAAGATGAATGCCTGAACCGACTGCTTGTTACCCGTCAGAACCAAATCGATGCAATAGCTGCAAACGGCCAGAACGACGAAACTGTAAATGATGCTCTCCACGCTGTGGAAAACAAAATAGGAACTGCCGATGATGACGAGGTCGCAAATGAGGATGACACGGCCTTGCGAAATGTTGCGGTATTTGTTGACAATCATTGCGATGATGTCTGTTCCACCCGTGCTGCCGCCTTGCGTGAAGGCCACGCCGATGCTCGCTCCGGCCAAGGCACCGCCTAAGATGGCTGCCAGAAAACTGTCCTTGACAAAAAGGTCCATGGTGCCTGCCAACATGGGGTCGGTGATGAAATGCTGCTGCAACGACATGAAAACTGAGGCCATCACAATGGAGTAGGCCGTTTTGATGCCGAAACTCGGGCCAATGACTTTCAGTGCAATCAACAACAGAATCATGTTGATGACAAAGATGGAGATACCTGTCGAAAGTCCTGTGGCCCAAAATATTAAGGTGGCAATGCCGCTGACACCGCCGCCCATCAGGTGATTGGGAATGAGGAATGCCGTCCAACCAAAATCCATGACGAAAATGGCAATCGTAATGATGACGTAACGCTTGATTTCTTCCAAAACCGTTTTCTTGTCTGCTTTCATATTTTATTCCGATTATTGCTGCAAAAGTATGATTTTTCCCTTAGATTATGACTCGCTTTTGCTTTTTTCGTTTCTTTGCAGAAAATAACACAATATTATGGACGAACCTATTCTTAATGAACATAACAAAGCGGAATTTCCGCCAGCGCACACTGCCGAGCATCTCTTGAACGCAACAATGGTGAAAATGTTCGGCTGCGAACGCTCAAAAAACATGCATATCGAGCGTAAGAAAAGCAAAATCAATTATCTGCTGAGCGAAGCTCCGACGGCAGAACAAATCGCTGAAGTGGAGGCGACCATCAACCGACTGATTGCCGAAGATCTGCCTGTCACTTTTGAGTTTGTCACGCGCGATACGATTCCTGAAGGCGTGAAATTGGACAAACTGCCCGAAGATGCCAGCGAGACTTTGCGTCTGGTACGCATCGGCGATTATGATGTCTGCCCTTGCATCGGGACGCATGTCGCTTCCACCAAGGAGATTGGCAGTTTCCGCATCACCAGCACGAGTTTTGCCAATGACTCTTTCCGAATCGTTTTTAAGGTTGCGGAAGGATAATAGATGTTTTTTTCTTAATTTTGCGGCAATAATCATTTTGAAACCATGACTACATTCATTATTTCAATCGTTGTTCTTGTCTTAGGTTATGTCGTTTACGGCAGAATCGTTGAAAGGATTTTCCACATTCATCCTGAGCAAGCCACGCCTGCCACTGTTTTGGCGGATGGCATTGATTATGTCCCTATGAAGCCTTGGAAAATCTATCTGATTCAGTTCCTGAATATTGCAGGTGTTGGTCCAATCATTGGCGCCATCATGGGAGCGCAGTTTGGTACGGCATCATTCCTTTGGATTGTGTTGGGCAGCATTTTTGCCGGTGCGGTACACGACTATCTTTCGGGCATGATTTCGTTGCGCGACAGAGGTTGCAGCCTGCCAGAAATACATGGCAATTATTTGGGCCAGAATGCCCGCCAAATCATGCGTGTCTTCACCATGTTCATGATGATTCTGGTTGTTGTGGTCTTCGTAAGCACACCGGCCACATTGCTGAATGCTAATTTCACGCCAAATTGGAGCCCGTATATCTGGTTGGCAATCATTATGGTGTATTACCTGATTGCGACTTTGCTACCTATCGACAAACTGATTGGCAGGATTTATCCTGTCTTCGGTTTCCTTTTGATTGGCATGGCAATTGCCATTGTCGCGGCTTTCATTATCTACAAACCTGAAATTCCGGAACTCATGTCGGGCTTGCAGAACCGTCATCCCGATGCGGCCAACAACCCAATTTTCCCGATGATGTTCGTTTCCATCGCTTGTGGTGCCATTTCGGGTTTCCATGCCACGCAGTCGCCGCTGATGGCGCGTTGCATGACCAATGAGCGTCAAGGCCGCCCGATTTTCTATGGTGCCATGATTACCGAAGGCATCGTGGCTCTGATTTGGGCAGCCGCAGCCGCCTATTTCTTTGGCCCTGACAGTCCGGTTGATGTCAGTTCGAAGAGCGGCGCAGCCATTGTGGGCATCATCGCCGATACTTGGTTCCCGAAAGTCATTGCCGTCATCACGGTTTTGGGTGTCATCAGTGCTGCCATCACTTCGGGCGATACGGCCATGCGTTCGGCTCGTCTTATCGTTGCCGATATTATCGGTTTTGACCAGAAACCAATGAGAAACCGTTTGTTGGTGGCCGTTCCTATCGTGCTGGTTTCGGGCGGCATCTTGGTTTTCAGCATTACCGACAACCGCAGCTTCCAATTGATTTGGCGCTATTTTGCCTGGGCTAATCAAGTGCTTGCCACAGTGACGCTTTGGGCCATTACGGTCTATATGGCCGAAAATAAGAAAAGGCCTTGGTTTGTCATCACCATCGTTCCAGCCTTGTTCATGACGATGGTCACGGGCTGTTTCCTTTTTGTGGCGAAGTCGGCTGATGGCGGTTTCGGCTCGTGGATACCCCGTGGCGTGGCTTACGGCATTGGTGCGGTCATCACGATTGTTGCTTTGGTGGCTTTCGTCCGCTGGAAAGTGAAGTTTAACAGAATTGAAAAAGAAAATATAAACAATTAAAAATCAATATCATGTTTACAAAAGACGTTTATGCTGGCCGTCGTGCCACGTTGAAAAAGGAACTCAATGCTGGTTTGGCTTTTTTTCCGGCCAACAACGAAGCTCCTTTCAATTATCCTGATAACACTTACATTTATCGTCAGGACAGCAATTTCTCCTATTTCTTTGGCTTGAATCATCCTGATTTGGTGGGTGTCATCGACTTTGAGACTGGTGATGAAATCCTTTTCGGACAGGAAGTCACCGTTGACGATGTGATTTGGTGCGGCCCATTGCCATCATTGAAAGAGCAAGGCGAAAGCATCGGCATTACTGATTGTCGCGATTTCAACAAGTTTGGCGAATATCTCCAGCAAGCCATTGCTAAAGGCCGTAAGATTCACATTTTGCCGACCTATCGTGGCGATACCCAGATTCAATGCGCCAAATGGCTGAATGTCAATGTTGATGTTGTTGAAAAATATGTCAGTCTGGAGCTGATTAAGGCAGTCATTAAGATGCGTGAAGTGAAAAGCGCCCTCGAAATTGAGGAAATGGAACGTGCTGCCAACACCGCTTATTATATGCACACAACAGCCATGAAAATGTGCAAGCCAGGCATGGTTGAACAAGAGCTTGCCGGTATGGTCGAAGGCCTTTCGCTTTCGGGCGGCGGCCCTGTTTCGTTTCCTGTCATCCTGAGTGTCAATGGTCAGACTTTGCACAATCACGGTCACCGCAATGTGTTGCAGGAAGGCCGCATGATGGTTTGCGATGCCGGTGCCGAGACCGAAAACTATTATGCCAGCGATTTCACGCGCACTACGCCGGTGGGTGGCAAATTCAACCAGCGTCAGCGCGAGATTTACGAAATCGTGCTGAAAGCCAACATGGAAGTGGCTGACAATACGCGTCCATTCATGCCTTACATGGAAATGCACAAGCTGGCTTGCCGCACTTTGATTGACGGTTTGAAAGGCGTTGGCCTGATGAAAGGCGACACAGAAGAGGCATTGCTGGCTGGTGCCCATTACCTCTTCATGCCTCACGGCTTAGGTCACATGCTCGGCATGGATGTTCACGACATGGAAGGCCTTGGTGAAACATACGTCGGCTATGATGACATCACGCCGCGTTCCACAAAGCAGGGTTTCAGCTGCTTGCGTTGTGGCAAGACCTTGAAACCTGGCTTTGTCGTCACCGATGAACCTGGCATTTATTTCATTCCGACTTTGATTGACCTTTGGAAAGCCGAAGGCAAATGCAAGGAATTCATCAATTACGACAAATTGGAGACCTATAAGGATTTTGGCGGTATTCGCATTGAGGACGATTTGCTGATTACCGAAAATGGTTGCCGCATTTTGGGCCGCCCGATTCCAAAGAAGGTTGCCGATGTCGAGGAGATGTGCGCCCAAGGCAGAGAATGGATCAAGATGCCTGGACTGTACTGATTGTTTGAACCGTTAAGCAAAAAACTCCGCAAGGCATGCCTTGCGGAGTTTTTTTGTGGTGTTTAATAAATTGGTTTACAATGCGTCATAACTTTCAATCAGGTCTTTTGCCATGCCGAAGAACATGAGCGCGACCTGGTTGAAATCCATGTTGAGATCTTTGCTAAGCCCGATTCTGTCTTTGAAAATGGCCACATTGTACCATTGCAGGCATTGGAAAGCGCGGTGGAAATAAAGGCGCTGCAACTCTTCCTTGGTGGGCTTGTGACCGACGTAGGCTTCAAGCAGCGACAAGGCCTTGTCGAAACCCATATTGCCGTAACAGGCAATGTCGTAGAACGGGTCATTCATACCGGCAAACTCCCAGTCGAGGACGTAGAGTTTATCGCCATTGATAACCAGATTGGTAGGCTGGTAGTCGCAGTGGCAAGGCACTTGCTTCACTTGGGCGTGGGTCTGACGTATGGCATCAAGTTGCTTGCGGAGCTTAATGTATTCCATTGGGTGCTCGAAACCTGTTTCAAAACAGTAACGCTCGTCATCATCAAGGCGCTGGAAAGCGTTGTATGGCCTGAATTTCAGGTCGCTGTTATGGATTTGCTTCAAGGCCTTGACCGACATTTCGTTGTACGAAACCACATCCGTCTCCGACATGATGGTGCCTTCGACATATTCAGCCAGTTTCTCGCCCGACATGATTTCGACATAGGTCGTAACGTTATTCAAACCCAACTTGTTGACTTCCTGAATGTTTTCCCATTCTTCGACACGGTCAACGAATTTTTCGGCAAATTTGCCTGGCACGCGGTAAGTGTATTTTTTGCCAAGGCATTCAACAATGTAGGTGTAGTTGCTCATTCCGCCTTCCAAGCGTTTGACTATCTTCGCATTGTCGCTGTGCAACAAGGCATTGACGCGGGCAACGATATATTCTTCGACATTCATAGTGATGATAGATTTTTAAGGTTGCAAAATTACATTTAATTCTGCATCATTGTTCTTGCCAAAAAGAAAAAATTGTACTTTTGCAGCCGCATTGGGGGTTTAGCTCATCTGGTAGAGCGTCAGGTTCGCAATCTGAAGGTGGCCGGTTCGAGTCCGGTATCCTCCACAAAAAAATCAGGAGTCTCAACTGCATTGGTTGAGACTCTTTTAATTTGTAAAGCAGTTTCCATTTTAAATCATCAAATCTCCCTCAGCCACAATGCAGCATTGTCCTCCGACTCGAATGTCGCACTGCAAACCATTGAAGGATAGGGTGGTGGCGATGATTGATGGCCGTTGCATGGCTTCGCCTTGCAGGAATTTGCATTGCGTTGGTGCCTCGATGATGTTGTTGTGAAAGAGGTAATAAGTCAAGGCAGCATTGGAGGTGCCGGTGGCTGCTTCCTCGTCGATGCCGTAACGTGGCGCAAAATTGCGGACATGGGCAGTGAAACCATCGGAATTTAAAGCAAAGGCGTGAACGCCAACCACTTGCAGTTCTTCGCTGATTTCGCTCAAGGATTTCATGTCGGGATGAAGGTCATGCAACGCTTTGCCGTTTGCAACGGGTAGCATGATGTCGGGCAATCCGGTGCTGACGATCTGGGTGGGCAAGCAGGTCTTTTCTGATATACCCATAATGGACAAAAGCCTGCTCTGGTCGGCATAGCTGAGTGTTGCAATGAGTTTCGGTTCGGCCATTTGCATCATAATATCTTGTCCTGCAATTACTTTTAGGTCGCCTGCCAATGTGTGGTTGAGGCAGATTTGCCCTTCGTGAAGGTTGCCTTCCTTGAAAAGAACGCCAAATGTAGCGATGGTGGCATGACCGCAAAGTGGCACTTCGCCAGTGGGTGTGAAATAGTGTGTGGTGAAACAGCCATCAGTTTCCGCTTTGATGAAAGCCGTTTCGGAATAGCGGAATTCCGCCGCAATGAGGCGCATGGTTTCGTCTGCAGGGAAGTCGTTTTGAGGCTCGATGCGAACCACGCCTGCCGTGTTGCCGCCAAATGGCTTATTGGTGAAAGCGTCAACGGTATAGTATTTCATGCTCAAAACTTGCTCATAAACTTCGCGCTGTCAACGATAAACCTTTCGTGCGTGCCTTCGCCGACAAGAGTTTCGCCATCGTAGCATTTCACTTCAAAGACCAAACGGCGGCGGTCAATCTCTATGAGTTTTGAGTCGCAACGGATGACATTTCCAACAGGACTTGCCTTCAAATGGCTGATATTCACCTTAGTGCCGACAGTGGTATTTGTTTCGCCAATCTTGTCTTTCACGCTTTTCAGGCAGGTCATTTCCATCAAGGCAATCATGGCTGGCGTAGCAAAGACTTCCAGGGCACCCGAACCGTAAACAGCCGCAGTGTCCTTGTGCTGAACGGTAATGGTTTCGCTATGTGTGCTGTTGAGTAATTCGGTTGTTTCCATTTTGATATTCTGATATTCAAGTTGTTATTTTTGTCAAGAATTAGAGAATTAGAGAACTTTTTCCGACAGTGTCCTACTTGAAGTTGGTGCTTCGCACGAGAATTTTTGGGAATTGTTTTATGCTCCTTGAGCTCGCGAAAGGCTCAAATTCGAATATGCTTCTGTAGCGCGTTGTCCGTTAGGCTTCTCAAATTCTTTAATTCTTGACATGAAAAAGTGTGTCCATTCAAGTTTTTAATCAAACATGACACGTGGATTCATGATGTGAGGATTGCGCCATTCGATGCCATATTTGGCCAAAACGTTTCTCTTGGTGTTCCAATATTCAAAGCAAAAGCCCATGCCTTTTGGCTTGTTCTTCGTCAATTCGTAGCAGCGTTTTTCCACTTCGTAAATGGCATTTTCCCACTCTTCAGTACGTTCAATCGGGTCAAATTTTAGAGTTCGGCCGTATTTGCGACACCAGTCTTCCGTGCTGATATTCAGGTCGATGTAGTCAATCAGTTTCTGGCGGTGGTTTTCAATGTCATCAATCTTGAGGTCGCGGGCATAACTTTCCTTGTCACCTTCGTAATGGTCGAAACCCATGTCGATTTCTAAATCCTCATCGGAAATCAAACCGAAAAGCGACTGTTGGTAATCTCTGATTTTCAACGACAGACGCGGCATTTGCTCTTCCTGCAAGTTCTCCATCATCATTTCTAGCATAAAAATGCGGGAATATGGCGTTAATTCTTCGCCATAGCGCAAAGGCATCTCTGAAAACAAATCAAACGCTTCCTGTATCAGTGGATAATTGCGCCAGCCTTCCATGTAAGTACTATGGTTTTTGACCATTTTCTTATAGATTTCGGCAATTCTTTTGATTTTTTCTTCCATGATTTCAGATTTTAAAAGGAATGAAGATAACATTTCACTTGGCTCCAACGTCTGTTTTTCAAGTCGTCGGGCGTCATGAGGAAACACAACATGCCGCAATCGATGAATCGCAAGTTCCAGTCGTCGTTTTCATCGATTTGAAGCAATGAAATATGTTCAGGAAACAGTTCCCTGATTTCGTCAAAATAAGGAAAACCTAACAGCTTCGTATCGTCGTCGCAAGGTTCGGTTTTCTCAAAACTTATGGCTTCAGCTGGCCGACAAGCTGGAGCACCATCGTCATAAAGGATTTTGTGGGTGTGCAGATTCTCGCAAGTGGGACTGTATAGCACTTTGTAGTAAGGCGTTTCCCAATCGCCCATGCCCGGATAGGCAAGCGTATCGATGTCACCCAAATAGTAATCCATGGCAGCGAAGAAATAAAGCATGCCTTCGTGCGGAAGAAGGTTTTCGGTGTCGAAAGGCGCAATGTCTTCGCAACGGATTTGACAAATGAAAGTGAGCGGATCCTCGTATTGGTCGCCATCGTCATTGACAGTGATTTCAGGATAGTCCAAATTGTCGGGCATATCGGGAAATCCCCACCATTTGCTTTGACTGGTGAGGTCGCTATCTGCTTTATGGAAACTCAGTTTGATTGACATGATGTCAGGATTTCAAAAGTTCGACAATTTGTCCGGCAAGACGGCTGGTCCCAACGCGGAAGAGGTTTTTGTTAAGCCATTGTTCGCCAAGGATACCTTTCACCAAATAATAATAGGTCATGGCATCTTCAGCTGTCTTCATGCCGCCGGCGGGTTTGAAACCTACTTTTTTGCCCGTGGCTTCATAATATTCCTTAATCGTGTCAATCATGATGATGGCAGCCAAAGGCGTGGCGGCAACAG
>CALGBV010000049.1 GCA_937884015.1 uncultured Bacteroidales bacterium | reverse complement strand
TTCGGTCTGGTTGATGTTGAAATAGCGATGTTCGGAGCGCAGCCAGTCGGTGATGTGGTTGCCGTCGGGTGCCAAAGTGTCGTAGGTCTCCAAGTTGTTGTCGGGATGGAAATTGTTGTGCAGGCCCAAATACAAGTCGCTTGATTTTGCAAGCGGCAGGTTGTAGTCGATTTTGGCATCCCAGCCGATGTCAGTGAAAAGGTCGGTTTTCAAAATGTCGCGGTTCAGATTGTCTTGCATGACAAATTCGCGGGTTTCAGAGTGTTTCACGTCGCCAAAATCGAACTCGCTGCTCAGGTTGATGGAAATGTTATGTCCCTCGTCATTGAAGCGGTGCTGGAAATAGGCTCCCGCTGTGCCGAAAAGCACGCCTTCGTTGCCGCGGTTGGTGATGGTATAATCGTAAACGCCGATTTCGTGAATGTATTCTTGCCTCAAGGTTTTGTTGACAGAAACGCTTCTCGACCGCGACGGATTGATGCTGAAATAAGCCGAAAAATCGTTCTTGCTGTTGATTTTGTAATCCACTTTCATCAAGGCAGTTACGCTATATTCTTTTGTGGTGTCGTTGGAATGGAAAACGGTATAATTGGATGTGTCCAAAGTTATGATATTCAGCGCATTGGTAACGGAATCAAACGAACAGCTCCAGCCGTTGGAATTCTTGATGGTGTTGGTGAAAGTGCCTTTCAGGTTGGCGGTGAATGTCACTTTGTCGTTGCTCCAAAGGTAGGCGATGCGTGGCGAAATGTGCGGATTGGTGTTGGCTTGCAGGCCGACGCTCAGCGACTGTGTATGTTGTTTCCGATTGCTTGTAATGATATTGATGATGCCTGTGTCGGTGTTGGAAGTGTAGCGCGCCGAAGGGTTGGTCATCACCTCGATTTGCTCGATGATGGCGGCGGGCGTTTGCTGCAGATAGCTTTTCTGGCCTTCCTCGTCGAAATGCGAAGGGCTGTCGTTGATCCAGATTTCGACATTGGTTACGCCGCGCAAAGTGACGTTGCCTTCGGTGTCGACTTTCACGCCGGGCACATTCTGCAAGGCATCGGAAACGGTGCCTTTCTGAACCGTAACATCCTGAGCCACACGATAAACCACCTTCTCACCGTCATTCACGAAAAGCGTAACGCTTTCATTCTGCGGAAAAACCGAAAGCGCAATGCCCAGCAAGATGAGCAAAAACAATGGTCTGTAAAGTCTTTTCAAAATAAGGTGTTTTCTCTCTACAAAGAAAAGGAAAATATTGGTTGCTTCGGCAATTTGAAGAAAAACTTTCACGGAAATAATGGGGTTGAATGGTTTTGGAAATTATTTCACGGGAAGTAAGGAAAAATATACTACCTTTGCCCTTTCAATACATTAAGGAAAAAATGAAACGTTCTATCACTATCTTCTCATTGCTTTTGGCTTTTGCATCGGTCCTCAGTTCGTGCAGCACAAAAGTCGACCTTTATGCCGATTATAAGGACATTCCAATCGTTTATGGTTTGATTGATGTCACTCAAGACACCAATTACGTGAAAATCATCCGCGCCTTTTCGGGCAGCAATGATGCATCGGTCAATGCCAACGAAGTGGCCATGATTCCCGATTCGAACAACTATCCGGGCAAACTGGATGTCAAGTTCTATGAATACAAAAGCTTAAATTCAGGTAGCAGCTATTCTCCGACAGGACGGGTAATTGAGTTGGATACCATGACCATTCACGACAAAAATCAAGGTGTGTTCTATGCTCCTGACCAAAAACTGTATTTTGCCAAAGATCATTTCAACTCAAACGACCAGGCAAGAAATATCAGATACAAATACCGTCTTGAGATTTTGAAAGGCGATGATACCATTTCGGCCTCGACGGGTGTTGTCGGTGGCAGAAGCGATGATTTCAAAATCATAAATTCCACGGTTGACATGAATCCGGAAAACACCACTTCTAGCGAGGTGACTTTTTATTCCGCCGAAAACGCTTACATCTATGAAATCAAGATGCAGTTCAACTATAAGGAAAAGTTGCCTGGTCAAGAAATGAAAAACAAATGTGTTGAATGGTCGTTGGGCACATTCCATAAGGATGACATTCCATCGGAAATTCTGGGAAGCCATATAAAATATAAGCTGAATTACAGTCACACAGCACTCTTCAATCAGTTGGAAAGCAAAATAGACCCCAACATACTGAATGCCGAGCGTTACATTGGCGACTTTTACATTTTGATTGCGGCCGGTGGTTCCGAACTTTACAACTATATCGAGGTGAGTTCGCCATCGAGCAGCATCGCTCAAACCGTTTCCGACTACACGAATATTGACGGCGGTTTCGGAGTTCTGTCTTCGAGGGTCAATATTTCAAAAAATGTGAATTTAAGTGCAAAAACCATAGAAGCACTTATGGCAAAGGAAAACTGGGGCTTCAAGCAGGATTTGGGTGAGTGATTTTTATTGTTTTCGGTTTTCAGTAATAAAAAGTTCAAAATTGTTCAAATCCCGAAATCAAAAAGTCTAATCGTCTAAAAGTCTAATCGTCTAATAGTCCAAAAGTCCAATTGTCAATCATAAATCTTTGAATTAATAAATTTTAAATCATTAAATATCAAATTTTTAAATCAACATACATGGAAGAAAAAAAGAAACTTTTTGAGGAATTTCCACCAGTAACCACCGAACAGTGGGAGGCTGTCATCGAGAAAGACCTCAAGGGCGCCGATTACAACAAGAAATTGGTGTGGAAAACGGCTGAAGGTTTTCAGGTAAGACCTTACTACCGTGCCGAAGACTTGCAGCACATCACTTGGATGGGTGTCATGCCTAACCAGTTCCCGTTTGTCCGCGGCAACCGCAGTCAGGAAAACAACTGGCTTATCCGTCAGGACATCATCGTTAAGAATGTTGCCGAAGCCAATAAGCAGGCTCTCGACGCCATCAGCCGCGGCTGCAACAGCATCGGTTTCAAATTGGAATACGACAAGGCTTACGATGCCATCGAAATTTCCACCTTGCTGAATGGTATCGACCAGAAGCAAGTTGAAATCAACTTGTTCAATAACAAGTATCATCTCCCGCTGCTGGAAATGATGTCGAAAGTGCCGGAAGTGAAAGGTTCGCTCAACTACGACCCTCTGACACGCTATCTCCGCCGTGGCACTTGGTTTGTCAGTGAATCTACTGATATGGAACTGGCTTATATCATGGTGAAAGCCGAAATGCCTGATTTCCAAACCATCGGTGTCAATAGCCACATTTTCACCAACGCTGGTGCTACTATCGTTCAGGAAATGGCATTCGCTCTTTCAATCGGTGCCGAATATCTCGATCAACTGACTGAAAAAGGCCTGACTGTCGACGAAATCGCTCCAAAGATGCGTTTCAACGTGGCTGTCGGTCAGAATTACTTCATGG
>CALGBV010000048.1 GCA_937884015.1 uncultured Bacteroidales bacterium | reverse complement strand
TTTAACACTTTACATTTTCTCTATGAACCGTCGTTTCGATAAACTCAACGAGCTAATTTCACATTTCAATTTATCAACTTTCCACTTTAACACTTTCCACTTTAACACTTTCAATAAATGAACGGTATGATTCTTTTTGTTTTCTTCGTATCCAATTCATCGCCAAATTCGACCTTATATTTGTCGTAAATGCGGGCGGCACGCGGTCCCAAATTGGCGAAAGTCCACAAAGCGAAGACGGCTCCCGACCACGACCAAGTCAGCACGGCAAAGCCAATCCACTCCAAAAATTCGCCGAAATAATTCGCCGATGTGACATATTTGAACATGCCTTCCTTGGGCAGATAGTGTTTCGTGTCGCCAGGTTTCCGCAAATTGCGGATAATGTCATCCGACTGAATGTTGATGAACAGACCCACCAGGAAAATCAGGAAACCGATGATGAATTTCGGCGTCGAGAGATAATTGGGCGCATAATAGTCATCGGGCGAAATGAAAAATATCCAGCCGCCTTGCATTAAGGCATTCAAGGTATTGAAAACCATGCCCATAAGGATAATGGATAGTGGCATCTTGCTCTTGCCGCGAATGCGGAACGGGAAGACAAACGAGCGTTGGAAATAGTGCAATTCAAAAAGGAAAAGGAAGGCGATTCGGGTCAAATCACCTACTCTATCCGAACAAAGCCACATCACGAGCATGGCGATGAAAACCGGCGCTTCCATCAGCACCCAGCCCACTTTGTTGTTGATGGCCGGGCCCCATTTCTTGTTGTAAAACTTACCGTACCCTGCATCGACGAAATACAAGGCCACAAAGACAATCACGGCCACGCAAGCCATGACGATGAGAAAAATATTGAAACTTTGCAAACTCATTTTGATTAAAATAATTGTTAAGAGTAGGAAATAAGTTCTATCGAATGAAATATTGCACAGATAATGATCCTTAACTGTCGTTTTCTCCAGACAGCAGTCCTTTGAGGGCTTCAACATCAGGCAAAGCCTTCCGAAGTCTCTCCGGCATATCGGCGGTTGTCCTGTAAGTCGCCACTCCCATAGGAGAATCATATTTTTGAATCACATATTCGACATACGACCTGTCTGCATCTTGACACAAGATGATTCCTATCGATGGATTTTCATTAGGTTTGCGCACTTCATCGTCCAAAAGTTGCAGGTAAGTTTGGAGCTGTCCTAAATAGATTGGCTTGAACTCTCCAAGTTTCAATTCAACAGCAACTAAACAGGCCAACTCTCGGTTGAAGAAAAGCAAATCAATGAAATGATGCTTGCCGAATTTTTCTATATGGTACTGGTTACGAATAAATGAAAAGTCCTCACCAAACATCAGGATGAAGTTCTTGATGTTCTGCACAATTGCTTGTTCAACAACTTTTTCATCAACATCTGCACTGTCTCTGGCACATAGTTCTTCGACATTGATGTAGTCTAAAAGGTACTCATCCTTAAACATCTCTATGGCTTTAAGCGCCTGAACCTTTTTAGGCAGCGTCAACAAGAAATTGTTTGGCATTTCTGACTGGTGATGGAAAAGGTCTTGTTTCAGTAACTCACGGAGCCTATATTTATCCCACTTGCAGAGCGCAGTCTGATGGATATAAAACAGTCGTTCTTCCAAAGTTTTCGTCTTATTCAGTATTTCCATGTGATGCGTGAAACTTACTGACAAGAAATCGCAAGCCAATTCAACGTCAAAAATTGTCGGTTTGAAATCCAAACGAGATACGGCCGTACTTTTCATTTCGTCAGCCGATGGCTGACGATTCGCATCTTCCTGCAAATCTGACTGTTGAAATTCGTCAGCCAATGGCTGACGAATTATATACTCACGCCACTGCTCATAGAAGATTCTCATGTTTTTGATGCTGGTTTCACCAAAACCTTTCAAACCCGGCAGTTCCTTCTGAAGTTGCTGGCTGATGGAAACTATGGCGCCACTTCCCCATTGTTGTCTATGCGATTCTTTTGAGATGTACCCGCCTATGGCAAAATAGAGTGTCAGTAAATCGGCATTTACTCTTTTCGCCGTTTGTTCCTGACTCTGAAGGATGGCCGTTTTGATGATTTGAACGGCTTGAGAAAAAGATGTAAGCGTATCATTCATGGCACAAAAATACGATTTATTTAGATGTGTCAGCTGAATAATAAATAAATCCCTACCTTTGCTAACTTTTTCAATTAAATGCACATGGAAGACTATATCCTTATTGAAGGCGCGACTGAAAACAATCTGAAGAACCTTTCGCTGAAAATCCCAAAACGGCAAATCACCATCGTGACGGGCGTTTCCGGCTCGGGAAAATCGTCGCTTGTTCTGGACACGATAGCGGCAAAATCGAGACGCGAACTGAACGACACTTTCCCTTCTTT
>CALGBV010000047.1 GCA_937884015.1 uncultured Bacteroidales bacterium | reverse complement strand
AGCTCCTTCTCATTTCTGCAAGCGAGTTCATAAGGATATTCCCGCACGGTAGCCACCTTGATTTTTGGATGGCGCGTGGGCTTGGTCTGCTCGGCATCGTTGAGCACCTCCTCGTAGAGTTTCTCGCCATCGCGGAGACCGGTGAACTGGATCTCAACGTCCTTGGCACCTGAGAGATTGATCATCCTTTGGGCCAAATCCACAATCTTGACCGGTTCGCCCATGTCGAAGACGAAGATCTCGCCTCCGTTGCCCATGGTGCCGGCTTCGAGGACGAGCTTGCAGGCCTCGGGAATCAGCATGAAATAGCGGATGATATCGGGATGGGTGACCTTGACAGGCCCTCCGTTTCTGATCTGTTCGCGGAAGATCGGGATGACCGACCCGTTCGAACCCAACACATTGCCGAAGCGGGTGGTGACGAATTGGGTGCAGCCTGCGACTTCGCCATCGGCGATAGCCTTGTTCAGCGACTGGCAGTAGATCTCGCAGATGCGTTTCGAGCAGCCCATCACATTGGTGGGGTTGACGGCCTTGTCGGTGGATATCATGACGAACTTCTTCGTGCCGTACTTGACTGCGAGGTCGGCCACCACGCGCGTGCCGTAGATGTTGTTCTGCACGGCCTCGGCCGGGTTGTCCTCCATCATGGGCACATGCTTGTAGGCAGCAGCATGGAAGACATATTCGGGCCGGAAGGTGGCGAACAGCTGTTCCATGCGGTCGGCCTTGCAGATGCTGGTGACGATGGTCTTCACCTCGAGGTCGGCATGATGGCTGGCCATATAGAGCCTGACATCGTGCATGGGAGTCTCGGCCTGGTCGATGAGGACGAGTTCGGCCGGATGGAACTTGGCCACCTGACGGGCCATCTCGCTGCCGATGGAGCCAGCCGCACCCGTGATGAGGATGCGCTTGTCACGCAGCATGCTGCCGATAGCCATCATATCGACCTCAATCTTCTCGCGAGGGAGCAGGTCTTCGACCTCCACCTTATGAAGCTGTTTATGCGAGAGATTCGACTTGCCGTCCCATTCCTCGGCTGCCGGCATCATCATAATCCTGATATTGGCTTGTATGAGTGTGTCGATGAGGGAGGTCCGTTTGGTGAAGCGTTCCGTCTGCAATGGCGACACGAGCAGGGTGGTGACACGCTTCCGTTTCATCACCTCGACAATCGAGTCGTCGTCGCAATACACCTTGACGCCCAAGAGCCATGACCCCTCCATAGAAGGGTCGCCCGAGACGAAACCCTCCAGCTGATAATGAGCGGGATTCTCGGCACGCACACTCTTAGCCAAGGCTATGCCCCCTTCCAGACAACCATAGATGAACAGGTTTTTCTTGCTGTTGGTGGAACGGAAGTTGTCGTAAAGCGCCTTGACGAGGACCCTAAGGGCACACATCAGGCTGGTGGCTATGACGAAGAGGAGTATGGCACTGTGTATGTGCGGGAAGAAGATGCCTGGAGCGATGGCAGTGCGTACTTGCAGTTCGTGCAGCAGACTAAGGACAAGACAGGAAGCGGCTGAAGAAAACGCGATCCGGTAGAGGTCGACGAACGAGCTGTAACGCACGACCCCACGGAAGGTATGAAACACCGCAAAGAACACGATGAAGACGATGAGGCTGAGAAGCAGTCCATAAGCGACAGGCCTGAAATGCTGCACCAGCGACAGGGCTCCGTGCTGAATGTAATAGGAAGCCAATCCCGAGAAGAACACTATGGCACAATCGAGCGCCAGAATGCACCAGTATGGCAGGGCATTTTGGGAAAAATACCAACTGCAGAACTTTTTCACTGGAGTCAAAACCTTGTCTTTAATCATAGTTTGGCCGTTTTAATTTAGGTTCTATTGGTCACAGAGACCTACACGGATCTTTTCCACCTTTTTCCTGTTTCCCTATATCCTTGGTCAAGGATGAAGCAGAAACATGAGCTTATATATGCTCTTCCACGCCCCTGAAATGCACATTCAGTTCGTGGAGATGTTCCAAAAGCGTACCGAGCGAAGTGCCCTTAGTCATCTCTGCGAAGGCATTGACATCCTTAGGGAAGCACTTGCCGCCATAGCCGAACTTGCCGTCAGGTCCCGGCACATAGGTATGCGTGTCGTTGATATAACCTGAAAGAAGGATGCCGGTATGCACCTTGCGCCAGTCGGCACCCATCTGCTCACAATACTCGCGGCAGGCATTGAAGTAGGTAACCTTGTAGGCACCGAACACATTGTGCATGTACTTGGTCAATTCAGCCTCCAGCGGACTCATGACGGTGAATTTCTTGCCGACGAAAATCTTCGTGAGCAAATCCAGCGCACCAGTGAACACCATGGTCTGCTTCTGGAAGTCCTCGATAAAAGTACGTTCCGTCAGGAACTCAGGCATATAGCACACCTGATGGCCTGTCTCGCGCGAAAGCATTTCGCTAGTTCCAGGTAAAATGGTTGTACGGACAAAAACCGGCACGTCAGGCAGCTTGCAGATGAGTTCTTTCATCAAACGCAAGTCCTGCGTTCCATCGTCCTCGGTAGGGACATGAATCTGAAGGAACGCAATGTCGACATTGCTCAAGTCATCATTGTAACCCTTGTAAGGGTCGCTGATGAACAGTTTACACTCCGGGTTGTTGTGTTCCAACCAATCTTTCAAGGCTCCGCCTACGAAGCCACATCCAATAATTCCAACGTTGATCATTATTAATTATATTTTTTATTTGTTTATATTATATAAATATTCGAATTTGCTAACAGACAGTCATCTGCTGTTTCGACAAGTCAGTATGGATTTTTTGTAGGATTTTTAGTAGGGATTTAAGGATTTGGAAAAAATCTCCACTATAATCCCAACTGAAAATCTCCCTGAAAATCTTAACTAAATGAATAGTCATTCTTCTTTTTCACAATTAAGCACTCTTGAAACGTCAGTATGGATTTTTTGTAAGATTTTCAGTAGAGATTTTGAGCGAAGCGACCCTAATTAGCGAAAGACTTCGCCTATTTTTAGCAGGATTTTCAGTGGGGATTTTTAGAAGGATTTGGAAAAAATCTCCACTATAATCCCAACTGAAAATCTTCCTGAAAATATTTCTACGATTCTTCCTTTTTTTGGTCGGGCGAAGCCCTCAAAATCCTAACTGAAAATCTCCCTGAAAATCTTAACTAAATGAATAGTCTTTCTTCTTTTTTACAGTTTAGCACTCTTGAAACGTCAGTATGGATTTTTGAAATTCCAACCAACACAAGTCCTACATTCTGACACACTTCCCTGTTTCCTCTTCAAGTTTCCATTTTTCCGTATAAACTCCACTGGGTCCAAAGTTAATGAGCATGCCAAAGCGGAAGTTCTGAAGCTTCATATAGGACCACAATTGTTTCCTTTGCTCATCTCCAACGTAATTGATAGCTTTAAGTTCCAGCAACACATTTCCAAGTTCCCTATCGGTAACGACCAAATCAATTCTTCGTTTAACTGGAGATGGACGACCTTTGTAATAGATCGGAAATTCTTCTTGACGATGGACAATGAAACCCGCATCCACTAACTCACAGTAAAGGCCTGCTTCGTATGTGAGTTCATCAACCTTATCATGGAAATAGTTGTATGAAGCAAATGCACAACCGACAATCTTAGAGAACATGTGATGAATAGCTTGCGTGAATTCAACCTCTATCATAATTATCAAATTATTACCAAACCTATATGGAATCTAAATGTCGCGATAAAAATGGATTTTTAGAAGGATTTGGAAAAAATCTCCACCAAAATCCTAACCAAAAATCTTCCTGAAAATATTTCTACGATTCTTCCTTTTTTTTGGTCGGGCGAAGCCCTCAAAATCCTAACTGAAAATCTCCCTGAAAATCTTAACTAAACATTTCGAACCATCACCAATTCAGTCCCTCCGGAACAAATCCCTGGTATATACTTTGTCCTCCACATCGTCGAGACAGCTGTCGTAGCGGTTGGCGATGATGGCGTTGCTGCGACGTTTGAATTCAGCCAGGTCGTTGACGACGAGACTGCCGAAGAAAGTGGTGCCATCCTCGAGGGTCGGCTCATAGATGATGACCTCAGCGCCTTTGGCCTTCACGCGTTTCATCACGCCCTGGATTGAGCTCTGGCGGAAGTTGTCGGAGTTGGATTTCATGGTGAGACGATACACGCCAATGATGCATTTGTGTTCAGCACTGGCATCAAATTGTCCTTTGTCGTAATAGTCGTAATAGCCCGCTTTCTTTAGCACCTGGTCGGCGATGAAGTCCTTGCGGGTGCGGTTGCTGTCGACGATGGCGCGGATGAGGTCTTCCGGCACGTCGTCGTAGTTGGCCAGCAACTGCTTGGTGTCCTTGGGCAGGCAGTAGCCGCCATAGCCGAACGACGGATTGTTGTAATACATGCCGATACGCGGGTCGAGGCCAATGCCGTTGATGATGGCCTGGGTGTCAAGACCTTTTACTTCGGCATAGGTATCCAGTTCGTTGAAGTAACTCACGCGCAAGGCGAGGTAGGTGTTGGCGAAGAGCTTCACCGCCTCGGCCTCCTTCATGCCCATGAACAGGGTCGGGATGTCGTCCTTGAGGGCG
>CALGBV010000046.1 GCA_937884015.1 uncultured Bacteroidales bacterium | reverse complement strand
GCTGGATTGTTTATTCGGTGATTTCCAACCTTTACGAACCTAATCCCGACCGTTTGCGCGACTGGATTACCAAGCCGAAGGCATCGGGCTACGAATCGCTGCATACGACGGTGAAATACAATGATAAGCAGTGGGTCGAGGTGCAGATCCGTTCCACGCGCATGGATGAGATTGCCGAAACGGGTCAGGCGGCGCACTATTTATATAAAGGTGAACGAAACACATCCGAAGAATGGCTGATGAATGTGCGTGAGGTGCTTGAAAATCCGGGCTTGGTGTCGTTCGAAAATTCCTACAAGCGCATCGCCAAGGCCGATAAGATATTCATTTTCACGCCCGAAGGCGATTTGAAACAGTTGCCCGTCGGCTCAACCGTTTTGGATTTCGCCTACGAAATCCACACGCAAGTGGGCGAGACCTGCAACGGCGCCAAGGTGAACGGCCGCGTGGTGCCCATCCGTTTTGTGCTGAGCAATGGCGACAAGGTGGAAATCATCACGAGCAAGAAACAGTCGCCGCGTGCCGACTGGCTGAACTGCGTGGTGACGGAAAAAGCCAAAAACAGAATCCGCCGTTTCCTGATGGAGGAACAGCTGAAGGAGTCGGAACTGGGGAAAAGCATGCTGAACCGCCGCCTGAAGAATTGGAAAATTCCTGTCAGTGAGGATGTCATCAGCCTGTTGGTGAAGGAATACAAATTGGAAAACGCCTTGCAGCTTTATCATCAGATTTCGACCGAACAGATTGACTTGGCGGATGTCAAGAAACTGTTGGAAACCAAATTGGCCGAAAAGGAAATGCATCAGGATAAAGTGACGGCTGAATTGGTGACAAAGAAAGAAGAAATTCAACATGCTGAAGAATGCCTTTCGATTGGAAAAGACATTGACAATGTGAATTATAAGCTTGCCAAATGCTGCAACCCGATTCCTGGCGACAAGGTCTTTGGCTTCGTCACCAACGACGGCAACCTTACCTTGCACCGCACCAACTGCCCGAATGCCAAGAGTCTGCAGCAGCGTTACGGCTACCGCATCATCAATGTGAAGTGGAATGGGGTAGAGAGCGGCATCTCGCAGGCGACGATTCGCATTTACGGTCACGATGTAATGGGCTTGTTAGGCAAAATCACGAAAGTCATCTCCGAGGATCTGGAGGTGAACATGAAGAACATCGTCCTGAATTCCGACAAGGAAGGCTATTTTGATGGAAAGATAGTCGTCCAGATTCCAGATGTCGACTCGCTCGAGCAGTTGATGAACCGCTTGGAAAGCATCGAAGGCATTCTGGAGGTGACGCGTATTGATGAGTGATTTGCTCGAATAATCACGAAAAAGGCCGGTCCACGCTGTCCGTCATGTGTATCGTATACTTTTTTTGCACGAATTATCATGAATTTGTCAGAAATTATCATGAATTTCTTTGGTCTTCCTGTCCTGCAATTTTTGGTAATTCGTGGGCCATTCGTGATAATTTTTGCTTCAAAAGAACTCATTCGGCACATCGAAACAAGGATGGAGGCATATTGTGAACATGAATTGAAGCGCTAGAGCTGTTTTTTGCACGAATTTTCATGCCCGAGCCGTGAGGCAGCCCAAAGCTGCAATAAGTGCTAATATCTTTTTCATTCTTATTCTTATTCTTCTATTTCTTCAATCTTAATGAACTCCACCTTGTCGGGGTTAATGAGTATAAGGTCCGATTTGCCTTGCTTGGTGATACGCACGGCCGGCCCCGTGGCGCCTTCGGTGGGCAGGTTTTCAAGAATCATTGCTTGACCGACTTCAATGGCAGGAACCGCAATGGCCAGTTTGGCTAGTGCAGCTTCCTTGTTGGCGGTTATCGTTTCGGCATCCGTGGCGTTGTTGATGTTGTCGATTTCTGTAGTGACCAGCTCTTGCAAGTAATTGATATTGGCGTATTCGCCCATCGCGTTTGTGATGGCGGCCAAAGCAGATGCCCTGATTCCATGTTGCGCCATGCAATTAAGGGCGTCTTGCAAGGTGCTGCTTACATCGTTAGTGCTGCTGCAGTTTTCAATGGCATCTAAATACGCTGCGATAACCGAAATCTCTGCTTCCGACCAATCGGCAACCAAGTCCCGTTGGGCTTCGATTTCCGCTTTGGCTTCGTTCTTGCTTCTGCGTAATGCAATGCAGTTGAGTGCATTGCGTTTTTGTGTGTTCACTTCCGCTTTCGTAGAGGATGCGTTAATAGCATTAATGCAAGAGTTGAGTTCACTCTCCAGATAGTAGGTCAGTTCATTGAATGCTGTTGTTATTTGTGCGCAGACATAAGCTTTGTACTCATCTAAGTCAAAATATCGGTTGGATATGAAATTGCCGCCGTGCCATGTCTCGCCTACTTCCGGCAGGTATTCGATAGCCCATGATGATGGCAATGTCAGTTGAGCGGGACTTTGAGAGCCAATGCTGCCGAAAACTTGGGCGGGAATGTTGTTCTCGCAGGCGTTGCCTTCAAATATGACCTGGGTTATTCCGGTGCAACCACTAAAGGCCCAATCCCCAATGTTGGTGACGGATGCGGGAATGGTGATGGAAGACAAACTCGTACAATCACAGAATGCATCAAGTCCAATTATTTGTAATTGTGAGTTTGGCGCAAAGGTCAGCGTTTCCAAAGCACTACATGCTTTGAAGGCTGTTAGTCCGATTTTTGTGACTGAGGGTCCAATGGTGTATTCTGTTACCTGAGTTCCGAAAACATCTCCCATATTAGGCATATTAGACAAAAAATCTACACTTAGCAAGGCATTGGAATTGATGGTGACGGAAGTCAAACCTGTGCATCCATCGAATGCGTCATCCCCAATGCTCGTCACGCCGCTTGGAATAGTGATGGATGGCAAACTCGTACAGTCTTTAAATGCGTCCTTTCCAATGCTCGTCACGCTGTTAGGAATGGCGACGGAAAACAAACTCGTACAGCTATAGAATGCCCTTTCTCCAATGCTCGTCACGCTGTTAGGAATGGCGACGGAAACCAAACTCGTACAGTTATAGAATGTACTTTCTCCAATGCTCGTCACGCCGTTTGAAATGGTGACGGAAGCCAAACTCGTACACTGAAGGAATGCGCGTTCTCCAATGCTTGTAACGCTGTTGGGAATGGTGACGGAAACCAAACTCGGACACCATGCGAATGCGTATGACCCAATGCTCGTCACGCTGTTGGGGATGGTGACAGAAACCAAACTCGAACAGTTTGCGAATGTCTGCCATCCAATGCTCGTCACGTTGTTTGGAATGGTGACAGAAACCAAATTATCACAATCATAGAATGCATTGCTTCCAATGCTCGTCACATCGCCATTAAAAGTAATGATACCCATGTTTTTTTCAGAATAATATACATTGCTCTGGATTGTGGCACCAAAGACATCTGTAAATTTTGGGTCGACTTTCTGGCCGTTCGTCGATCTGTACCAGATTTCGTTGTTCTGCTGTTGCTTGCATTCAAAGAAACGCAGGTTGCCGTTGCTTGAGCCGGTGTGCGACTTTATGATGTCGC
>CALGBV010000045.1 GCA_937884015.1 uncultured Bacteroidales bacterium | reverse complement strand
TGGCCTGTGCCACGAAAAGCTGTTCAATCCGTCGAACGACGAAAGTAAGAAGAAACTCTTGATTGAAGGCGAAGCCACCAATATGACTATGTCGCGCGACGATGCCTCCACGTGGGCTCGTGCCGTGCGCGAATATGCCTTGTATGGCGAAAAGTCATCTTATCTGTCAAAAATGTCTTTGAAGAAATGGAAGAAACTTTCGGGCGAACAGCTTTTGGCCGAGGTCGCTGAAGCCTTGAAATACGATGGTCATGTTACCTACAGCGGCAACACTGACCCGAAACTTGTTGTCAACATGCTGAAAGAAAGCCATTTGCTTGATGGCACTTTGAAAGGCAAAAAGGAAATCCGCCAGATGAAGACCTATGGCGAGCCGCAGGTTTTGGTGGCCAGCAACAAGAAATTCCGCCAGAGCAACATCTATTTCAATGTGGCAGGCGAAAAGATGAACCAGAAAGACAAAGCTTTGTGCAGTGTGTTTAACAAGTATTTTGGAACGGATATGTATTCAATTGTCTTCCAGGAAATTCGTGAGTTCCGTTCATTGGGCTACACCGCATATAGTTATTTTAACTACGACAATTTGAACCGTATTCCAGGTTCGTTGTTCGGCTTCTTGGGTACGCAGTCCGACAAAACCATCGACGGCATCACAGCCTTCAGGGATTTGATTGTCAATATGCCTGAGCGTGAGGAAAAATTCAAGGCATCGAAAGAGGCCCTGATTATGTCGCGTGCCAGCGATTATTATTCGTTCCGTTCAAAGCCATTCGCCGTCCAAAGTTGGATAGAACAAGGCTACGATCATGATCCGCGCGCCGAAATGACGGATTTGATAAGAAATGTGGAGTACAAGGACATTTACGATTTCTACACCAGAATGATTAAAGATCGTCCTGTAGTCATCATGATGTCGGGTAACTTGAAGCAAATCAATGCAAAAGACCTGAACCAGTTCGGCAAGGTGACGCAACTGAAATATAAGGATATCATCAAGGAATGATGGAAAACTAAAAAGAGCCGCTTGCGAGCGGCTCTTTTTTAGTTGATGTTTGGATGTTGCTTCGTGTAAGTTCCATTCAGCGAGAATGAAGAGTTGCCATTGTTGATGTACAATGTGTTCTTGTCTTCGGATAGATTGAAGAAGTGTGCAGATTGATCAGCTTCATTATCTGCGCCAAAGGTGAAGTAATACGAGTATGATGTTACGCTTTTTTTGACTGAATAAGGTTTGCTAAAGGTCGTTCCATCTTCTGTTACAACATTCAGGATTGACTCGGTGAAGGTGAGGGTAGTGGTACCCAATGAAAAGCCCCAAACGCTGATTGTTTCGCCGGTCCATGTGCCAACAAGATTTGGCAATTTTTCGTCTTCAATTTTTTCCTTGTTGCAGGAAACGCAAGCAGTCATGATAACGACGGCCGCAACTAAGATTCTGAATAACTTTTTCATAGTGATTGAATTATAATGATTTGTAGAATAAGTTTTCTCCATATATAACTATTAAAATCATGGAATATTATATGTAACTGTGAAAACCGTGAAATAAAAAGTTCACGCCAAAGAAAGTAAATATCACAAATAAGAATGCAACAATACAGAAAAAATGAAAGTTTTTGTTTTTCAAAAAGATAGGTGATTTGTTTGCGAAAATGCCGATACCATAGACGAGTAATGTTATCAAGGCCCATGTTTCTTTTGGGTCCCAACTCCAATAGGAGCCCCATGCGGTTTTCGCCCAAATGGAACCTATGATGATGCCAATGGCTAAGCATATTATGCCAGGATACAGCATGATGGAATTGAAGCGTAAAAGTTTATCGCTGGTTCCGGTATCTTTTGTGACAAGTCCGATGGCTCCGTTTATTGCCATAATCATAAATATGGCGTATGAAACAATCGTAATGCTGACGTGGTAAGCCAATAGGGGAGAGTCAAGCACGCTGTTCAAGGCGGAAATGCTTTTGTCGCAGCAAATGTTTGCCGCTAGTGTTATGATTGCAATTATGGCATTGATTATCTGCGAAGTCTTGCTGCTCTTGCTTGCTATTACGTTGATTATTAGTGTGCAAAGGGATAAAAACAGAATGATTTCATAATTGCTTGTTAAAGGAATGTGCTTCTCGATGATCCAACGGCATGCCATGTTTAGGGCGATGTAAAGGATAACAATAATTGCCAAAATTGTATTTGCTGTTTTGCTTTCCTGCTTTTTCAAAAGACAAAACATACTGATGCTGAAAGCGGAAACAAGAATTATAAATAAAGCAAATTCATTCCCTTTACTATTATATAGGATGTCGGTTTTTGCGGCAAATTCAGTGGGTAAGGCATCTCCACCATTTTTTGTTTGAAATCGCTTTATTTTTTGCAGCGTTTCGTTCAGTTCATTGTAGTTTTCTTCTTCGGCAAGTTCTGATAGGTAAATGGTGACTTTTCTGATGAAAAGCTGTTCGTCTTCAGGAATTTGCATAGGTAATGGGTCGCTTTCGCAGAACCAAATAATATCTCCACAGACGTTTTCGGGAAATAACCGTTTGCCAGCAAGACTTTCAATGTCAGCATTTTCTTCAATGGCTCCAATGGTTCTGACTAATCCGTTGTCAAAGACATACAATTGTCGGATTATGCTTGTGGTTTCCTTGGGCAGTGGTTGGCTCGCTTTTAGGAACCCGCAAAGAAAAATGAGGAATAACGTGATATGGAGCCGAACTTTCATAATGCAAAAATAAAAAATAGGGCTGTTGAAAGACAGCCCTATGTGAATTATGCTTGATAAAGCGTTAGATTTCGGCGAAATGCTGATAGAAAGCGATGATGGTCTCGATGCCTTTGTAGAAATGGTCGAGGCGATAGTTTTCGTTTGGCGAGTGGATGGCATCTTCGCCAAGTCCGAAGCCCATCAGGATGGACTTGATGCCAAGAACCTGTTCAAAAGCGGAGATAATCGGAATGCTGCCGCCTGAGCGCATCGGGATTGGCAGCTTGCCGTAGGTGTCCATGTAGGCTTGTTCGGCAGCTTTGTAGGCCGGCAGGTCGATTGGGCAGCCGTAGGCTTGTCCGCCGTGCAAAGGCGTAACCTTAACGGTGACATATTTCGGTGCATTCTTTTCAAGGTAATTCTTCACCAGTTTGGCAATCTTCTCGTGGTCTTGGTTAGGCACCAAACGGCATGAAAGTTTTGCGTAAGCCTTTGATGGCAAAACGGTCTTGCTGCCTTCGCCGGTGTAACCGCCCCACATGCCGCAGAGGTCGAAGGTCGGGCGCACGCCTACGCGCTCAATTTTGGTGTAGCCTTTTTCGCCGCGTAAAGCCTTCACGCCGAGGCTGTTCTTGTAAGCCTTTTCATCGTATGGAGCCATGTTGAGCAATTGGCGTTCACGGCGTGAGCAGTTGACGACATCGTCGTAGAAATGCGGGATGGTGATGTGGTTGTTCTCGTCCATGCATTTGGCAATCATTTCGCACAAGGCGTTGAGCGGATTGGCAACGGAGCCGCCGAACAGACCTGAATGGAGGTCGGCATTCGGACCGGTGACTTCGATTTCCCAATAGGCGAGACCTCTCAAACCCGTGGTGATGCTTGGGACATCAGTGGCAATCATGCTGGTGTCGGATACCAAAATGATGTCGGCTTTGACGAGTTTCTTGTTGGTGACAATCCATTTGGCGAGACTGCCCGAACCGATTTCTTCTTCGCCTTCGAGCATAAACTTCACATTGCAAGGCAAGGTGTTGGTTTTGACCATGGTTTCGAAAGCCTTGGCGTGCATGAACGACTGGCCTTTGTCGTCGTCGGCACCGCGTGCCCAAATCTTGCCGTCCTTGATGACGGGCTCAAAAGGATTGGTGTTCCAAAGCTCGATTGGGTCGACGGGCATGACATC
>CALGBV010000044.1 GCA_937884015.1 uncultured Bacteroidales bacterium | reverse complement strand
TTGTTTTCTTTCGTCACCGCGAAAACGGCTTTCATCATCGGTTTCGGGCCACAGACATAAACCTTGTCGAAACGCTCGTTTTTCCAAACGGAATGTTGCGTCACGAAGCCTTTTTCACCGACTGAACCGTCTTCCGTCGTGACCAGCACTTCACCGATTTTTCGGTATTCTTCCAAACGGATCAAATCATTTTGCGTTTTGCCGCCCAAAAGAAAAACAGGCTTCAATCCTTTCTTTTTCAACATTTTACCAAGATAAGACAAAGGTGCAATGCCAATGCCGCCGCCTACCAGCAGCACTTTTTCATCCTTGCCATCCGGCAAGGTGTAGCCATTGCCCAAAGGTAAAACCACGTTGACCATTTCGCCTAACTTAGTATCGGCCAAACGGCGCGTTCCCTCGCCCACTTTCTGCACAAGAAGCGAAATTTCATTGCTTTCGGGATTCACATCGTGGATGGATATCGGGCGACGCAAATAAGTCTTTGGTGAGCCATCAATGCGGACTTGGAGGAACTGTCCCGCTGTAATTTCAGGAAGTGCCTTCTCCGACTGGAAACGTAGCCAGACCGAGCGGCCATAATCCTGTTTTTCAATGAGTTTAAAATCTGTTATCTGTTTCATTTTTCTTAGGAAATATCAATCTAAGATGCCACAAACAATGAAAACCGCCACATAGAAAGCGAAAAGTATCCAAAAGCTCAACTTCCCCTTCTTTTCATCTTTTTCCTTATCGTCAAGATTCTCAAAGCATTTTGAACGATTCACGAAAAGACTAATCACCGCGTAAGCAAAAAGGAAGAAGAGTCCACCGGCGATAAAACCGACTGCTTCCTTCCAGTCCACTGTTCTGCCTTTTACTAAATCGGCAAGAACGTTAAAGATGCCAATGCCAGCAACGCAGCATGAGCACCACAACACCTTGTTAAATGTCTTCTGCATTGGCGATGCTTTCACCATCTTTTCAATGCGGTCTTCTTTTTCATTGTTTTCCATTGCTTGACAAATTAAAATTCGGGGACAAAGATAAGCAATAATCAAAAAAAAACGCAGAGGAATATGACAAAAAAGATGTCCCCAAACGAGAACATCTTTTTTGTTATCAAAAACGGAGCAAATCTCACTCGGCTTTTTCTTCAGCTGCTTCTTCAGCAGGTTTTTCTTCTTCGGTGAAATCGAGCAAGTTCTTGTCCATCAGCATCTGATACCAAGCAAACACTTTTCTCATGTCGGAAGGATAAACGGCATCCTGGTCATAATCAGGCATCACATCAAGGAACTTGGCTCTGAGTTCGTCATTCGAAGCCTTCTTGAAATCGAAATCGACCTTTTCGCCCATTTTTTCATTGATCATCTTAAAGACTTCCTTCAACGGGCGGTCTTCATCGACTGAGAAAATGGAGATTTCTTCCAAAGAACTCATGCGGTCGCGAGCGAAAGCCGGAGTGCATTTGCCGTCAATAAGAGATTCAACAATAAGTCTTCCAATGGCCTGTGACTTAATCATATAAAGTCCTGGTTTGCCAGATATTGAAACGATTTTACTTAAATCCATGTCTATTCAGTTTTTACGTTTGTTTAAAAAATCGGGTGCAAAGATAGGGAAAAAGGCGAAAAGAACGGCTTTTTTGAAGAGAAAAATCACAATCCGATTTTGGAGAACGCTTTTTCCATTCGCGGCACGACGGGCGAAAAATGCGTGCCTTCCACCAGTTCGAAAACGACTTTGCCCTGACATTTATCTCTCAACAATTCAGCAATTTCAGTTGTCTTCTCCTCCACCGTCGCCATCCGTTTTTCCTTGGCGTTTTTCTCCTTTTCGCCTAACAGGAGGCAAATGTTTTCCACTTTCGGCGAAATATCGCGCGTCTTCACCCATTCGGCAAAACCATCGTACCACAATGAGCCGGAAATACTGATAACATTTTGAAAAACATCGGTATTGAGAGCCGCCCACACCGCAAACAATCCCGAAAGCGACACGCCCATCAAGGTCCTTTGAGGATTTGTCAACCCCAATTCACCTTCCGCTTTCGGCACGATTTCGTTGCATAATTTCGTTAGAAAAGCCGAAGCTTGCCCGCCAAAAGGTTTTGCTTTTTTGAACACGCCCAGTGCCGGCCAAGGTGTCAGGTCATCGTTCCAATCGGCGCCTTCAACCATGACGAATGTAAGCGAGAAACGCTCTGCAAGTTCCTGCAAGTCATCATTTAAATCCTTCGAGACACCTTCGGGCAGAATCAGATAGCAGACTTTGTCGGTTTTATATGTCGTGACGAGAGAATAATCCATACTTTTTCGGTTATCGGTTGTAAAAAAGTTCAAAATCGATCAAAAATTGTTCAAAATTATCCACTTTGAAGCGCTGTTTCGACTAGCTCAAAG
>CALGBV010000043.1 GCA_937884015.1 uncultured Bacteroidales bacterium | reverse complement strand
AGCCCATGTCGATGCACGACTTGCAGAGTTCGAATGAATCGCCGTGGTCGAGGTGCAGCACGATTTCAGGATGTTCGCAGCCCAATTCCTTGGCATAGCCGACGGCACCTTCAGCCATGTAACGCAGCAAAGTCTGGTTGGCGTAGTTGCGTGCGCCTTTCGAAACTTGCAGAATGACAGGTGATTTGGTTTCGGCAGCAGCCATAATGATGGCCTGAAGCTGTTCCATATTGTTGAAGTTGAATGCAGGGATGGCATAACCGCCATCGACAGCCTTGGCGAACATTTCACGGGTGTTCACAAGCCCTAATTCCTTATAACTTACCATAGTTTTCAAATTTATTGTGTGTGCAAAGATAGTAATTAAACTGACTTTGTCCTCTATTACATTCAAAAAACAATAAAAAAACGGATTTCTTTTCCGAAATCCGTCTTTACGAGCATTTATAGATGGTTTTGGGTTTATGCAAACATGGAGTCAATCAAAGCCTTGTAGCGTTGTTGGACGACTTTGCGCTTCACTTTTAGCGTAGGTGTCAGCAGGCCGCTTTCAACGGTCCACTTGTCGTTGACAATCTCGAATTTCTTGATTTGTTCCGTGTCGCCGAAAGAAGCGTTGTATTTCTTCACTTCCTTGGCAATCAGCGATTTGATGTCGGCATCGGTCAAATCTTCAACTTTTTCCTTCTTGTTCTTATTGAGCGTCAGTCTGTTGCGTTTGTTCCACGACTGGATGAAAGTCGTGTCGGGGATAATCAGTGCTGCGGCAAATTTCTGTCCTTCGCCAAAGACGACGATGTTTTCAATGAACTTCGATTCCCTGAATTTCTCTTCGATGACTTCCGGGTTGATGTATTTGCCCATCGAGGTCTTGAACAGGTTTTTCAGTCGGCCCGTGATGAACAGTCGGCCTTTGTCATCAATGTAACCCATATCGCCGGTGTGCAGCCAACCTTCTTCGTCGATGATTTCCTTAGTGAGTTCAGGATTCTTGTAATAGCCCATCATCACGTTGTGTCCGCGGCAGATGATTTCTTCGTTTTCGGCAATTTTCAGTTCTATGCCAGGCAATGCCTTTCCCACGCTGCCCACTTCGCGGCCATATTTCGAGTTGTCGCTCACGGCAATCACGGGCGAGGTCTCGGTCATGCCATAACCTTCATACACAGGCATTTTGATGGCGGAGAAGAAACCTGCGATTTTCTGCGAGATGCTTGCTGCGCCCGAAACGATGATGTCGAAATTCTGTGCGCCCAGTTGTGCCCTGATTTTGGAATAGACCAGTTTATCGGCCATTTTGATTCTGAAATCGTAAAAGGCTGAACGCTCGTCAGGGTTGATTCTGTAGCGTTCGGTGAGTTTGATGGCGCGCTGGAAAATGAAACGTTCCAGTCCTTTTTTCTTGTTGCCGCCTTGGACGACTTTTTCGTAGAATTTTTCAAGTACGCGCGGCACGGCGGTCATCATGGTCGGGTGGATTTCCTTCATGTTGTCGGCAATGGTGGCAAGGCTTTCGGCGTAATAGACCGACATGCCTAAATATTGGTACATGTAGACCAGAATTCTTTCGTAGGCATGGCAGATGGGCAGGAAACTGAGGGCTGTTTTCGACCATTTTGCCGGCGTGTGTTCAATGCCGTGCAGCTGTCCCATGAGGTTGGAATGTGAAAGCATGACGCCTTTCGGAACGCCGGTAGTGCCGGATGTATAGATAATGGTGGCGCAATCTTCAGGCTTAACGTTGTTACGCCTTTGTTCCAACTCTTCGGGATGAGGGTGTGCTTCGCCTAATTCGACAAGTTGCTGGAAATAAGGATATTTCTCGCGGTCGACCATCGTGTATATGTGCTTCAGGCTCGGCGTGTCGGGAAGGATTTCCTCAATTTTGTTCATCACCGCTGCGCCTTCCATAATGACGAATTTCGCCTCGCAATTATTTAAGGTGAAGAGATAGTCTTCCTTGGTGATGGTCGGATAGATTGGGACAAGGATGGCGCCAATTTGCTGGACGGCCATGTCAATCATGTTCCATTCGGGACGGTTGCTGCTGATGATGGCAATCTTGTCGTCGGGCTGAATGCCGAGTTCAATAAAAGCGTAAGCCAATTTGCGGCTGTAGTCTTGATATTGCTCAGGGCTATATTTTATCCAAGTGCCGTTTTCCTTTTTGGCGAGGGCTACTTTTTGCTCTGGCCACTTCTCGGTGTAGACGTCGAGGATGTCGAAAATTCTTGTTACTTCTTTCATTGCAAATGCTGTGTTTTCAATTTTCGGTGCAAAGATACGGCGATTGTTTTTGCATTGATGCGAAAATGTGTTTTTTGCACCGTTTTTGGGGTGAAAATCGGCGTTTTTGGGACGAAATACGGGTTTTTAGGGATGAAATCATAAAGAAAAGAATTTCGTCACAATGTGTTTTGTGACGAAATTCTTTGTATTTTGGAACGAAAATCCACGTTTTGTGGTTAAGGGAAAATGGGTTTTTATTTCGTCTTTACGAATCGGAGGCACCCCATTTCAGAGGGAATCAACCGGATGAAATAGATGCCCGATTGCAGTCTGCTGATGTCGACAGGTTCGTTTTCGTGGACTTCGGCCTGCATCAAAACCTGCCCGAAAGGATTGCAGATTTCAATTCGTGTGTCAGCAATGCCTGTGATGACAATCTGATTGTTGGCTGGGTTCGGATAAATTCCTATGCCGTTGGCATTGTTCTCATCAACGCTGTAGGAGTTTTTGACCAGAACATTTAATGCCTCTGAGACTTCGCTCTCGCCGCAATTGTTGCTCAGTTTCACTTCGATTTTCGCTTCGCCTCTGAAGCTTTTCTCCCAGTCTATCGTGAGGTTGTTGCCGTTGGCTGTCATGGTGCCTGCATCTTCTGGCATCAAGGTCCAAAGATAGCTTACGTTGTCTTCGGCTGGCGTGCTGTAACGGCTTTGCTGTGTTTCATTGAGGTCGACGGTGGTTTCGCCTTCGGGTTGTGCCGGTTTGATTTCGCTCAAGTCTTTCAATAAACTCAATTTGACCTCGGCGTTTTGCTGGCTTTCGTTTAAGGTGGAAACGGCTGCCATCGAAAGTGTGACTTCTTGACTTTCAATGTCTTGTTCTCCGAAATGATAAATAGGACATTCTGCCGTTGCGTCTTCAAACTGGCCATCGCCGTTTGTCGTCCATTGGATTTGTGTTCCGTTGACGCAATAACTTTCAGGCTTGTAGGACTCAGATGTGCAAATGATTTCATCATCGCCTGCAAAGAGAATCATTTCGGCCATTGGCGGGAATTGCAGGAGGTCGATGCGGGCGCAATCATCGCCGGCGGATTCATCTGATTTTTTCTTGTAGACAAACTTGAATAAGTGTTTGCCTGGTGCAATTTCAAAGGATTCCTTTTGCCATTCGCTTTCATCGCTCCATTCGCCCATTATATCGAAATCGATGCTGAATGTCAGGATGTCTTCCGTTGCGGTTGAAACTTTGTGGAAGAACGTAAGGACACTGTTGGCATTGCTTTCAAAGCCAATTGTCAAGGTTGCTGATTGATTGATGTTGAGTTGTGGCGTTGTTATGCAGTTGCCTCCATCAAGGCCTTGGCCTTCTTCGATGTGCCATTTGCGGCTGCCGTTGCCCAAATTCCACTGAATGCTCGGGTTAAGTTCTTCATCTTCAAAGTCTTCCTGCGTATAACCTAAAAGCAGTTCGCCTTCCGAAATGTTGGTGTGGCTTCCGCTTTCAGCGTTGATTTGGTAAGGAAGAATGCCGCCATCCATGCCGTTTTCATCCATTTTCACTTGGAAAACGATTTCTTTTGTTTCGTTCACCTCAATGGCTTCGGTGTGAATTTCGCTTTCATCGATGATGGCAAATGGTGCCTTGATTTTCAGCGTGTTTGCCGTTGCCAATGATTTGCTGTGCCCGATGTTTTCGATGTTGAAATGCAACAATGTCGTCTCGCCTTTTATGAATCGGTCGGTGGTGTTGCCTTCCAGATCGGTCATGGTAGGCTGGTTGAACTGGAATTTTGGCGCATTTACTTTCACTTTGAAGAGGTCTTGGAAAGTGTAGCTCCCGTTGTCCATCTGAAGTGTGAAGATGATTTCTTCCTGGTCATCGATGGCATCGCCGAAATGGATTTCAAAGGCATTGTCGACTGTGTTGATTTGGTTGACATTGATGGATGCGAAAGTGCTTGTGCCGTTTATGATTTCCACGCTCGGATGGTCGCAAAGAAGCGTGATGTTGGTGTTGGCAATGTCGGCGGCACCAACATTATGCAGGCTGAGGTTGATGTGGCAAGTCTCGTTGTAATCGGCGGTTTCATTCTGATTGCCGCTTTCATCGTTGATTGCGAAATCATTGAAAATCAGGTATGGACCTTCGGCAGGAATGACCTTGATTTTCCTTTCGTAACGGAAATGGTTCTGTTTTGTGATGGTCATCAGGACTTCTGTGCCGGTTTCCTGTGGCGTTACTTCGATTTCCTGCAAGTCGCCGGTGGCATTGTCCAAGCCGATGATTTGGTCGCCCACGGAAAGGCAAATCAATGCTCCTTCATCGGCTTTTACCTGATAGGTGTCTTTGCCGGTCATCAAAACGGGCAGCATCTCAACGTTTAGTGTCTGAGGCACTTCGGTGTAAAGATTCATATAAGCATCGCCGTGATGGTGGAAAAGATAATAGGTGATTTCCTTAACGTAATCGTCCGTCCATGAGGACTGCTTGAGGAAATATTTTCCGGCGGCGTTACCAAAGGCTGGCAGTACGAAATCCGCCGGATGAGTGGTGCCGTAGGTAGGCATGAAATCGGGCCACATGTTGTCGTAAACGCCCCAAACGTAAACATCATTGACGAAAGAATAGGAGACTTCGGTGGCGGCAATCAGGCCTAAAGCGCCGTGCTGGTGGCGGTGGAAAGCTTCGGCAAAGCAGCCGTCAGCGCCGCTGTAATTGAAACGACCAGTGAGGCAGTTGTTCGACATGACGAAAGTCAAATCTTTGTTTTTCAATTTCTTAATTGTTGCTGTGCTGTATCTCGGTTCGCCCCAAAGGTCTTCGTTGCCGTGGTCGCGGTGCTGCACGATGAAGGAACCGTTGTTGATGGCGTCATTTACCATATCGCCTGTGGCATCCCATTGGGTGAGGTGCGACATGGTTTCTGGAATGTAACCCGTTCCGTTAGGTCCGAAATAATTGATGATTTTGTTGGTGTTGTCGGCTGTCGACCATCTTGAGCCTGGCGTGCCTTCGTAAATGGCGTTCAGGCGCACGGGATGCTTGCCGAGTCTGTTTTCCCAAAAGCCGTTTACGACTTCGGAGCAAAGCTGGAACCAACGTTCCAACTGGAACCCCATGGCTGTAACGGGCTTGTCGTAGAAATCGGGGCTTGTCGGTGGCGTGCGTTCATAATCAAGGTCTTTCTTTATCATGTGATAAAGTTCGTCGAAATTGCGTCCCGTGATGCGTGCTAAAATGATGTCGCTCATCATGTTGCCGTTCATGTCGGAATAGGCGTGGTCGGAGATGTAAGGGTTGTAG
>CALGBV010000042.1 GCA_937884015.1 uncultured Bacteroidales bacterium | reverse complement strand
CAGTGTCTTTGCGTTGCTTCCAAGATAAAGACCCGATCCGACATTGCTGCTTGTATTCGTGCAAAGGTTGTTGACGATGTTGGTGTTCACAAAGGTGCAATTGCCCGAAACCGACACGCCGCCACCATGATAAGTAGCCGTGTTGTTGGCAATGTTACAGCCCACCACATTGAAATAATAGACGCCACTGATACCACCGCCTTCGTAGGATGTGTTGTTCTCAATGCGGCAGTTGGTGATGTTGGTGTAATTCGACGAGTTGCCGTAGGCATAGATACCGCCGCCTTCTTTGTTAGATGAATTCCTGACAATCACACAACCGGTAATGGTGTTCTTGTTGCTGTTGCAATAGATACCACCGCCCATGCCATAACTGGTTGAGTTGGATGCTACCTTATTGTCGTGGATGTAGCAGTTCCTGATAGTAGCATTGGATGCATACACACCGCCGCCGTAGTTCGTCGAGTTATTGTAATAACCGTAGTTGCCATACACCTCGCAGTTTTCCAAAGTGGCATTACTCAAATACAAGCCCGCGCCATACACCGAACCGTTTCTAATGGTATCGTTACGGATGATACAATTTCTCAAAGTGCTGTTGCCCAACAGATAGGCACCTGCACCAGAACCGCCGTTCAAGCGGCCACGCTCGATGACAAAGCCGTCCCAAACCACAGCCTTCGATGCTGAGTAATCTGCCTTCTGTTCAAGGACTCTTCTGCTGTTCTGACCGTCGAGGATGGTCTGATAATCGTCAAAGTCACGCAAATTGAGGTCGAAATCGTATGCTTCATTGCCTTGGAAACCACCGTAAACGCTGACGCCTGGCTGCATGATGAATGCCGATGTCGCAGCATTCTCACCGGTATAAGTACCAGCGGCAACCCAGATTACGGGTATCGGCTCCATTGCGGTTGCCTCCGTAATGGCGAAGTTCAGGTTATCGGTTGCATTTTCCCAAGATGAGCCATCCTTCAAGCCCGCACCTTCAACGGTTACATAAATGATATTGTGTTCATCGCAATGGATTTCATGGCTTGCCGTATAAGCCGACTCATAGCAGCCGATATCAAGCCTATCCTGTTGCAGACGGGTGTTCCCAGCGAGGTCGGTAAGCGGCAATTCCGAATAAAGGCCCGTTTCCGCACCCTTATTGATAAGGATTGAAGTTTCCTTCACAGTCCAGTCGCCTCCCGTGTAGTTTGCGCCACAACCTTCAGTAGGATTTTTAAAAGCAGGTGAAAGCATCGAACCTTCATTGACGCAGTCAAGAGCGATATTGCCAACACCATTCCAACCGCCTTCAACAGCACTATAGGTAAGCGTCAGATAGCTGCTGCTCGATGCGTTATAGACATTGTCGGCGTATGTACTGCGCTTGTTGCCCCAAATGACGCTATTGATGACATTTATATTACTGGAATTGGCATAGAAACCTGCACCATTATACGAGGTAGAAGTATTCAAGTTGTTGACGATGTCGCAGTTGGTGAAATACGTACTGGTTGAAGCATACACACCAGCACCGTTTCTTGCCGACGTGTTGTTGGCTATCAGACAGTCGGCATAATAGGAATAGTTCGTTGCATAAACGCCACCACCATAAACCGACGACACATTGTTCCTGACGATGGTGTTGACGACATTGGCATATTGCGAATAAATGCCAGCACCGTCATCCGTAGAGTTATTGCCTTCAATCAAGCAATCTGTCACCGTCGCCAAATTCGTGTTATTGGTTCCCACCACATAAATACCAGCGCCAGAACCTGTATTGCTGTTGTTTCTGATGGTTGAACCAACAATGGAAGCCGTACCGTTCAGATAGACACCGGCACCTCTCACATAACTGCCGCCAGAATAGTAGCTGCAGCCGTAATTATCATGGATGTCGCAAGAAGTGATCGAGCCATTGGTGCAATAGATACCAGAACCATAAGAATCGTTATAGGAGGAAGTTCCTCTCGTGTAGTTGCCATACACTTCCACGTTTTCGACGATTGCATTATCGGCATAGATACCACCGCCATACACAGTGGAATTGTACATGATCGTATCGTTGCGGACGATACTGTTACGCAGCGTCATGTTCTTGCGGATATAAGCACCCGCACCGCTAGAAGCCGTTGTCAAGCGGCCTTTTTCGATGATGAAACCATCCCAGACGGCAGCTGCACTTGCTGCAAAATCGTTAGGCTGGTAAAGGACACGCTGTTTGTTCTGACCATCAAGAATGGTAGCATGCGATTCGATGGAACGAAGGTCCAAATCATAGTCGAAGGCTTCGTCGCCAGCGAAACCGCCATACACGCTGACGCCAGCAACAGCGACAAAGGCGTTATTATATCTGTCGCCGTCACCCGCATAGGTGCCTTGTGCCACCCAGATGACCGGTTTCGGATTCATCGTCGAAGCTGCAGTCAATGCCTTGCTGAGGCTTTCAACAGCATTGTCCCACGACGAACCGTTCATCGTTCCAGCGCCACCTTGCTTGACATAGATGATGCCATGTGCATCAGCAACGATTTCGATAGTGGTGAAATCCGATTCGTAAACGCCGATATCCACCTTGCCGTTTTGGATACGCTCGTTGCCATCAAGGTCGTTTTCCGGCAAGGCGATGTCTGAAGCACCTGCATTGACCAAGGCCGAACCTTCCATAACATGCCAGTCGCCACCGCTATAGCTGGTGCCGACACCTTGCGTCGGATTGACGAACATCGGGTGCAGGCCATCGCCGCTATTCTGCGATGCCAGCTGAATGTTACCCACTCCTGCTGCACCACCCTCAACGGCGCTGTAAGTGATGCTAATCGATCCGCTATTGTTATAGAAATTACTTGAAGCATTGTTGTTTTTATTGCCCCAAATCACAGTGTTGTAAACCACATTGCCCGAGCCATTGTTGTAGAATCCATAGCCGCTGTTATTGACAATGTTGCAGTTGGTGACCGTAACACTGCCAACGACATTGATACCTGCACCGTATGATGAGCATGTGTTGTTATTGATAATGCTGTTGACAATGTCAGCGTTTCTGGCATTCACGCCACCGCCTTCCGAATTAGCCGTATTGCACTCCACAATGCAGTTTGTCATGGAGACTCTATTGCTTGAACCATACAAATTGACACCACCGGCATCACCCAATGAAGTGTTTCCAGCAATGACACTATTGGAAATAGTAGCTGCATTTTCCAAATAAGCACCGGCACCATGTACATACGAGCTTCCCGTATAGTAAGCCGTGATATAGTTGTTACGGATTTCGAAATTGTCGATACTGGTGTTGGTAGCATAAACGCCGCCGCCATAAACTTTACCGTAAGAAGTGGTTGAATGTGCATAGTTGCCATAAACCTGGCAGTTTTCCAAAGAAGTGTTTTCGGCATAGATGCCGCCGCCATAAACCTCGGACGACGAACAGCGAATCGTGTCGTTACGGACAATGCTGTTTCTCAGCGTACCATATTTGCGGATATAAGCACCGGCACCCTTTGCACCACCATTGTCGGAAGAGGTGATGCGACCCTTTTCGATGACGAAGCCATCCCAAACAGCAGTCGTGCTTGCCGTGAAATCGGCAGGCTGGTAAAGGACGCGCTGGCTGTTCTGACCATCAAGCACGGTAGCATTTGCTCCGAAATCACGCTGCGACAAGTCGCAATCGAAGGCTTCGGTACCGGCAAAGCCGCCATAGACGCTGACACCAGGCTGCATGGTAAAGGCGTTCGTGTTGGCAGTGCCATCACCTGTGTAAGTACCACCTGCAACCCAGATGACAGGTTTTGGAGCCATAATTGAGGCTGCACTCAAGACAAGATTAAGATTCTGGGCAGCATTGTCCCACGATGAACCATTCTTCAAACCTGCGCCTTCTTCAGTGACATAAATGATATTGTGTTCGTCAGGAGTGATTTCCAATGACGAATAAGGTGACTCAAAAGCACCAAGGTCAATCTTGTTCTGCTGGACACGATCGTTGCCGGCAAGGTCAAGGTTTGGCAATGTGACGGGCAGACCTGTCAACGTACCCTTGTTGATGGCTGCCGAACCCATTTTCAGCGTCCAGTCGCCACCCGTATATCCTGCACCTACATTTGCGGTAGGAGCCATAAACATCGGACTCAGGTCTTCACCTTCATTTTCCACCGACAAGCTGATATTGCCCGTTCCCGCATAGGCTGTGCCTTGAATACCGCAGAAATAGACAGCCGTTGGCTGGCTGCTGTAACCAAACTGGCTGGAGGTGGTATTTCTCTTATTTCCCCAAATAAGGGTGTTCCACATCTCGAATCCTGAGTTATAGGCATAAACGCCAGCACCTTTATAGGAGGTAGAAGTCGAGTTAATATAATTGTTGACAATAGTTGAACTGATGACAGACGTTCCGCTACCCGTAGCATAAACGCCTGCTCCATCATCGTCGTTGACGGTATTGTTTGCGACAAGGCAGTTCACCAGTCGGCAGTATGAATTAAGATAGACGCCACCGCCTTCGTATCCTGAAATATTGCCTTCGATTTTCGTATTGACAACGGAGATGTAATTGGATGACGATCCTGTGACATACAAGCCACCGCCTACGCCACCTGAGCTGTTACCCGTAATCTCCCAATCACGGAAGGTTCCGCTCCCTGCAAAATACACACCGCCACCACGGGCATAGCTATTATAGCTGCCGCTTGCTTTCTCGGTTCTGTTGTCATGGACAATACATTGGATGAGCGAAGCTCCATCTGTAGCATAGATACCGGCACCATATACATAATAAGACGAAGAACCATTACGGGCGAAGTTGCCGTAGGCTTCGACATTTTCAATCACCGAGAGGCCAGAAGCGTAAATACCGGCACCAGCCACAGTACTTGATGTTGCATAAATGGTATCGTTGCGGACTATACTGTTCTTCAGGTTACCGAATGACATCAGATAGGCACCAGCACCATTACCCGAAGTGATGCGTCCATTTTGGATGGTAAATCCGTCCCATGTTGCTGAGGTAGCCTGTGTGTAATTTTCCGATTGGCTGAGCACACGCTGCACACGCTGACCATCAAGGATGGTGGCGTTGTTGACAAAGTCGCGTTGCGACTTATCGTAATCGAAGGCTTCATTTCCGGCAAAGCCGCCAAAGACATTCACGCAAGGCTGCATGCGGAAAGCATTGTTACCAGCAATGCTATCGCCCACATAACGGCCACCCGCCACCCAAACCACTGGGGTCGGATTCATGACCGACGCCTTCATCACCACCGTATTGATGGATGCTGCGGCATTCTCCCATGATGAACCATCTTTAGTACCGGCACCGCCAGCCACCACATAGATGATGTTGTGTTCGTCAGGAGTGATAGGAGCCTGCGAGAAATTGGATTCGTAGGCACCCATATCAATCGTTCCGTCAGCGATGCGGTCGTTTCCGGCAATATCGTACGAAGGCAAAATCGTAGGCGAATTGGTACCGGCATTGATGCATGCCGAACCTTCGGCCAGATTCCAGTCGCCTCCCGTAAATTCAGCACCGGCACCTTCGGTCGGACTGGCGAAGCATGGATGGACATCATCGCCTGTGTTCAGTCCCGACAAAGTAACGTTGCCTGTCCCCGAATAACCGCCTTCAACTGCTGAATAGGTTACACTGAGACCGCTGCCGTACATCTGGCTTGCTGTTCCGTTCTTCCTATTACCCCAAACGACACAGTTTGTCAGATTGTTGTAACTGCTTGAAGAATAAACGCCAACACCCTGATATGAATTTGAAGTGCTTGTTGTCGTTGAAAGGTTGTTTACGAAATCGGAAGAATACACCTTATTATTATAATACATGGCTAAACCAGCATAATACAAGGCCGTGTTGTTGTTCACAACGCAGGAAACGATAGTATTGTAATAATAGGCATAGACACCGCCATACGAATCGGATGCGACGTTATTGTTCACGAAGCAGTTCGACATGTAGGTGTAATTGATATAGGCACCGCCATAAGTTCTCGCACTATTGCCACTGATAACCGTATTCTTCAATGTAAGCAGGTTCGAAGAACTGTTTCCATCCGCATAGACGCCACCAGCATAACCGGAAGTCTGGTTGTTCTCGATAGTGCAGTTGATAATCTGCGACTGCTGGCCCGAAGCGTACAAACCGCCAGCACGGGCATAGTCGTAAGAATAAGTGGATATGGCTCTGTTGTCATGAATATGGCATTGATAAATTGTTCCTCTGTCCATATAGACGCCACCGCCATAAAGCGAAGCCGAGCTGCTTGACTCAATGGAGTTGCCATAGATTTCGCAGTTCGAAACATTACCATAATAGTTATAGATGCCGCCGCCATAGCTAGTGCTAGTCGGTTGTGAAATGCTGTTATTTCTGACAATACAGTTACTCAGCGTACCATAATAAAGGTAAACGCCAGCGCCCGATCCAGAAACAAGACCACCATTTTGAATGGTGAAGCCATCCCACAAAGCCGTCGTCGAGCTGTTCACCTGACTGAGCACACGATGACTGTGCTGACCATCGAGTATAGTCGTGTTGGTTTCAAAGTCGCGCAAGGCAAGATCGTAATCAGCCGATTCGTTACCGGCAAAGCCACCATATACTTTCACGCCAGCTTCCATCGTAAAGGCATTCACATTACCTGCACCACCACCGACGTATGTGCCTGCGGCTACCCATACCTGGCCGACCGGATTGGCGGTTGCAGCGATGCCAACAGCAAGCTGAAGGTTATCTGTTGCATTCTCCCACGATGAACCATCCTTATTGCCAGCACCATCCTGTTTCACATAAATGATGCCGTTGGCATCAGGAGTGAGGAGCACTACCGCATCGTAAGCCGACTCGTAGCAGCCCATATCAACGGCATTCTTCTGAATTCGGATATGACCAGCGAGGTCGGTTTCAGGAAGGGTGACATTGGATGTCGTACCATGGTTGACGCAAACGGAACCATCCGTCAACTGCCAGTCGCCGCCAACGTATGCAGTTCCATAGCCTTCCGTAGGCGAGACAAACATCGGCGACATGCCTCCCGTGTTTTCGCTTGCCAACGGAATGTTACCCAAGCCCGAGTAACCATCCTGGATGCCATTATACTGGAATGTCATCGAACCGTTGTTGAGCAACTGACCTGTTCCGTTTGCATGACCGTTGCCCCAAAGAATATTATTGGTGATATTAACACCCGTCGAGGCATTGCTCGTGATGTAAATGCCATTCGCCTTACCAGTCGCCGATGAGTTTCTGACAATGGTGTTGTTGTACAGCCGTGCATAACCGTACATGATAACAAGACCACCACCATTATTCGTCGAAGCATTGTTGCTTAACAGGCAGTCGGTCATGGTCATATATTGGTAACTGTAAACGCCACCGCCAAACAATGCACTGTTGTTCTGGATAATACAATCCTTAAGCGTGATGTAGTCGCTCGAGCCATAAACATAAAGGCCACCGCCATCGCCATTCGTTGCCGTGTTGTTTCTAACCTGGCAACTCGTGATGTCTCTTACATATTCGGCATAGATACCACCACCCTTGGCATATTCATTATAGCTTGAAGTGCAGATGTTGTCATGAACATTGCAGTTCGTAATGGCTGTCGAATAAAGTGCATAGATACCAGCACCATAGACTGAGGCACTTCCACCTTCTATAGTATTGTTACAGACCTCGCAGTTGCGCAAAGTGACATACCTCAGCATGTAAACGCCTGCACCATAGCCTGCGGTCAGCTTGCCGTTGCGGATGGTAAAGCCATCCCAAACGGCAGCATCACTTGAGGTGAAATCCTGTGCCTGATACAGCACGCGCTGACTGTTCTGGCCATCGAGGATGGAAGCGTTAGTCGTGAAATCGCGCTGTGTCAAGTCGTAATTGTAGGATTCGTTGCCCGCAAAGCCGCCATACACATTGACACCGGCCTGCATGAAGAATGCATTTGTGCCGCCACCCTGTTCGGTGTAGGTACCGCCAGCCACCCAAACCGTAGCCTTCGGACTGCATGCCGATGCTGCCGAGATGGCAAGGTTGAGGTATGGCGTTGCATTGGTCCACGATGAGCCATCACCGGTTCCATCCACCTTGACATAGATGATGTTGTGTGCATCAGGATGGATGTCGAAATCGGAATCATAGGAAGTTTCGTAGGCACCTAAATCCACCACTTCCTTCTGGATTCTTGCATTGCCGGCAATATCGCTGGCAGGCAAAGTTGCTTGAAGTCCCGACGAAGTACCTTTGTTAATCAATGCGGAACCTTCCTGAATCATCCAATTGCCGTTGGAATAACTGAGGCCCGCGCCTTCGGTAGGAGCCACAAACTTCGGACACATCCCGACACCCATATTGCTTGCCGACAAGCTGATGTTTCCAACGCCCTGATAGCCGCCTTCCACGGCAGTATAGCGCACAGTGACATAGCCACCGATATTGCTGTTTATGCCAGCGCTTCTATTGCCCCACACCACCGAATTCTCAACGGTATTTGAATTCGGGCAATAAATACCCGCAGCATAACTAGATTCTGAAATAGCGTTGTTGACAATCGTGGCGTTAACAATATGGTTGGATGAGTTGGCATAGATACCGCCACCTGCCGAATTACTGTAGTTGTTGGCAACAACGCCATCAATGAGGTCGGTATAATACTCAGTGTAAAGGGCGCCACCATAATATGCCTTGTTGTTTTCGAACCTGCAGTTTGTGATATTGACATTATTGCCCGATTCACCATAACTATAGACAGCACCGCCTACATAACTGGCCTCATTGCCTTTGAATACACAGTTCTCGATTAAGGCATTTCTGCCGGCATAAACGCCACCTGCATAAGCCATGCTATAGCTTGCCGATGACTTTGACGAATTGTCATGAATGTTACAGTTTCTCATGACACCTTCCAACAAGTATGCACCACCGCCCCAGATGTAATAGGAACCGCCATTATCCTGCGTCATCATGTTACCGCTGATTTCGCAATTTTCGAGTGTACCGAAATTGACGTATGCGCCACCGCCCAAAGCGTTTTGGGTCAAGTTAGAGGCAAGGACCTTGTTGTCTTTGATGACACAGTTTCTCAAGGTGCCGTTCTTAAGCAACACCACGCCGGCGCCATTGCCTTTTGTCAGCTTACCATTCCGGATGGTGAAGCCATCCCAAGTGGAACCTTTTCCGTCTGCAAAATCAGCAGGCTGCATAAGGACGCGCTGCACATTCTGACCGTCGAGAATGGTAGGATGGTTGGCGATGTTGCGCTGCTCGACCGTTGTCTCGGTGCCAGCAAAGCTGCCGAAGGCGTTCACACCGCTATAAATGCGGAAAGCGCTGTTATTGGCAACGCCATCACCCATATAGGTACCCTCCTTGAACCAAATCTGAGGTTTTACCTGTTGTGCTGCGGCATACACCATCATCGAATCGATGGCGGGGCAGGCATTCTGCCACGAACTGCCGTTCTTCAAGCCACTGCCTTCTGGACTAGCATAGAGTATGTTGCCAGCACTAGGAGTGATGCCGATGGCTGTGAACTGCCACACTTCGCCTTCGGTCGTTCCTGCCGAGTTGCGCTCATTGATTTGCCAATAATAGTTTCTGTTGCTTGGGAAGACTGCCGAGTA
>CALGBV010000041.1 GCA_937884015.1 uncultured Bacteroidales bacterium | reverse complement strand
TTTCACATTTTCTTCAGCCTTAACTTCGATAGGTACAACTTCTCCGCCGTGTTCCAAAACAAAATCAACTTCCATTGAAGAATTGTCCTTGCTGAAATAAGCAATGGTTTCATCGAAACAACTTGCTTTTAGTTGCTGCAAGACAAAATTCTCTGCAAAAGCACCTTTAAACCCTGTAAATGCCTGTGAGCCAAGCAGAATGTCTTTCGGCATGGCATTCATCATGCAGGCCAAAAGACCGCAATCAAACCAATAGACCTTGAAAGCTGATGCATCCAAATAGAATTTCAAAGGCTGCTGCGGCACCTTAACCCTTTCCACCATGTAAATCAACCCCGCATCGGCAAGCCACTGAAGGGCGATTTCAAAATCAGCAGCACGAGCACCCTTGCGAATAGCACTGAAAACAAATTTCTTGTTTTCACGCGCCAATTGTGCAGGAATACTTTCCCAAACCTGATGAATACGCTGGATTTGTGGCTTTGTATGCTTCGAAATGTCTTTCTGATAGGCTTCCAGAATATTTCTCTGCACCTCGCGCGTTTCATTTACATCATTCGTTTCCAGATATGTAGCGACAGATTCTGGCATTCCACCCGTAAAATAATATTGTCGCAGATAATCCGTCAACATTTCGTGAAAAGTCGTCATGGATGCCCAGTCTTTTTCCTTAATGATTTCCGCCAACTTTGGTCTGCCAGCCGCATTCAGAAATTCCAGAAACGACATGGGGAACATCTTCATCATTTCAACTTTACCGACAGGAAACGACTCACCTTCGCGCAAAGAAATGCCTAACAGGGAACCGGCGACAACAACATGCAATTCAGGCATATTTTCGCAAAAGTACTTTAACGACGACAATCCATTGGCAGCCTCCTGAATCTCATCAATGAAAAGCAAGGTCTTCCCCGCTACAATTTCTGTTTGATTCCTAATCTCAATATCGCGGACAATACGTTCGGCAATCAAATCACTGAAAAGATTTTTCACAAACGGATCTTCATGGCAATTCAAATAAACCAGATTCTGAAACTCATTGTTTCCGAATTGTTTGAGTATATACGTTTTCCCTACTTGACGCGCACCAAGCAAAATGAGTGGCTTACGGTTCGGCTTGCTTTTCCATTGCAACAGCGATTGATAAATTGACCTTTCCATGACAATATATTTTCGGCAAAAATAGTAAAATATCACCATAAAGAACAAAAAATCACACTTTTCATGTGGAATAAAATAAATTATTCCACACTTTTCATGTGGAATAATTCAATTTTTGCATAAAAAAGCCATCAATTCATCTGCATAAACAAACACTAAAAAAGGGACGCAGTCGCGTCCCTTTTCTCATATAAAGCTCATTATCAATTATTCAAAAGACTTTATGGCTTCCTGAATGCGGCTGATGGCATCGCGGAGTTCCTCTTCGGTGATGACCAACGGAGGAGCGAAACGGATGATATGCTGGTGGGTTGGCTTAGCCAGAACGCCGAGGTCACGCATCTTGAGGCAGACGTCCCAAGCTTCCTTGCCGTTGGTAGGCTTAATGATGATGGCATTCAACAGACCTTTACCACGTACCTTTTCAATCATTGGGCTTTGGAACTTGCTCATTTCGTCGCGGAAAATCTTGCCGAGGTAATCAGCCTTTTCCATCAGGTTTTCTTCCTTGATGACTTCAAGGGCAGCCATACTGACTTGAGCAGCAACCGGGTTGCCGCCGAAGGTTGAACCGTGTTCACCTGGCTTGATGTTCAGCATAATGTCGTCGTCAGCCAAAACTGCTGAAACCGGCACCACACCGCCACCGAGGGCCTTACCCAAAATCAGGATGTCAGGACGGACGCCTTCGTGGTCGCAAGCCAACATCTTGCCTGTACGGGCAATACCGCACTGCACTTCGTCGGCCATAAACAAAACATTGTACTTCTTGCAGAGCGCCTGCTCTGTAAGCTTGGATCCTGCAGGAATATCACCGGAAAGAATATCTTTCTGAATTATTTGAAATAAGTTAGCCGACAGCGGCTGGGCAGATGCCTCAATACTTTGCTTAGCCATAATTGTTCTTAGGTCTCCAATCACATACAATTAGTATTTTTGTATACAAATATTTAGAATAAATCCCGAGATAACTTGACTAATCCAGGCTCCAGCAATTAAGCAAATTAGAATTATTTAAATTTGAAGATGATAAATTACTTTTATTATATTGTTTTATTTTTAAACTTTTATTTAATACACTTTTTAATTCATCAGTATTTTGTGCTCCATAATGATATCCTACAATAGGTGCTGTTCCTATTGAGTAACCAATGTATGTACTAACAAATACAAAATCTATATACATTACAATACCATAAGCATTAACTCCATCAATACCTGCAAGTTTCATTAACTGATAATTGTATAACATATTTACAAGTGACATTGAAATGTTACCAAGCATTTCTGACATACCATTATATGCACTTGCTAAAATTGGTTTAAATTCAAAATTTGTTTTTATTAAATTTATTGGACTAGAATTATTAGGATTCAAGAAATAAAAAATTGGTACAAATCCTGCAATCGCTTGTCCCGCTACTGTAGCAAGAGCTGCTCCAATAACGCCCCATTTACAAAGATATATGAATAC
>CALGBV010000040.1 GCA_937884015.1 uncultured Bacteroidales bacterium | reverse complement strand
ACCCGCCACAATCACCGTTTCGAAACTATGCGACTGCAAGTTGCGCATGGCTTCGATTTGCGCACAAACACCTGATATGCAAGCGTTTGATACGACAATTGGTGTATTCGGATTATGAAAAAAACCGGTAATTACCTTTGCCGTGACACCCAGCAAGACCCTTTCTTCGGCAAAACCTTTCTGATTCTTATCCAGCAGATAGACATTGCCTTTGGTGGTCGAGAAGACAAAAAGCACCTTTTCGGAAGCGGCATCAATTTCGGTGTTTTCCAAAGCCTTGGAAATGGACAAAATCACTGCTTTTTCAAAGAAAGTGTAGCCATTTCCCAAACCTAATCTCTCCGTTTCAGCCTCCACTCTTTCCCTTTGCAGCAACGAAGCCACAAAAGGCTCGGGAATGTCCCATTTCCCTTCGTAACGCTTCAGTTCGGAGCGTCCCGACTTGACTGCCTGATAGTTTTCTTCGGAAGTCAAGCCCAATGGCGAAACGATGTTATCGGCAATTTTCACTATCATGCTTCAATCTCCCATCTTTTTTTCCAACGCACGAAAAACTCAGGATTAGTCAACACCATTTTGTAATCGAGCGTCATGAAAACCTGCACGGAACGGCCCGAGGCCAATATGCGCCCCGAAACCGTATCGCGGATTTCGTAATCGAAGACGATTTTCGCCGCTTCGGTAGGCGTGTAGGTTATCGTGATTTCAGGCTTCATGCCGTAGATAATCGGACTTTTGTATTTGAACGACAGTTCCACCAATGGTGCATAATAGCCTTCGCCATACATGGTGAGATAGTCCAAATCGAACTTGCGGCCAAATTCCTCGCGGGCATCTTCGAAATAAATGGCATAGTTGCCGTGCCACACCACGTTCATCGAATCCACTTCGCTGAAACGGATGTCGAAAGTTTTGCTCGCTGTCAAGGTTTTCTTTTCCATCAGTCTTGCGAATCAATGTCGGTTAATGCTATTTTCATTTGTGCACGGACGATTTCCTCTGCGCCGCTTTCTATTTTGGCATCCACCAAAACCATCGAAAACACTTCCTGCAGCACTTCAATGGTTGTGACCAAACGCTCGTTTTCAGATGGCGTGCGGTTGATGTTCAGGTTGCTGATGGCGCCAATCACACCGATTTTCACCGATTTTCCATTTTCGAGGTTCAGGTAACCCATGCGGGCGGCACAAGTCTGGGCAATGTTCTCAATCAGTCCCGAAGCCGAAAGATGGCCGTTTTCAAAAAACAGATTATCCTGACGGACAGTAAGTTCCGTAACGGTTTTCACCAAATCGCACGAAACCAGACGGTCAATCATCACGAAAGGCGGCCTTTGCGGAATGAGTTCTGTTAGACTTAATTCATCGATGTTTTTCATTGTTGCCAAAAATCAAAATAATTGAACCATTGCGTCGGAAAACGCTTTATCACCTCTTCGACATGTGTTGCAAACGACTGCGCCAATTGTGCCATTTGTTCGCGGCGGCTGGCCGATGCATCACATTCCACTTTGCGCACGATGACGCGGTATTGCTTCATCGATTCCTTCATGACGAAGACGGCAAGCAACGGCACCTCTTTCTGAACCGCCATGGCAAAAGCGCCCAACGGAAACCTAGCCTTTTCGCCAAAGAAATCACATTCCACGTTTTTCTGCGAACCGAAAACACGGTCGGCGGGCATACTCACGATGTCGCCATTGTCGAGGGCCAAATTCAGGGCAAAGAGATGCGACAAGTCCTCGCGCACGGGAATCATATTCATATTGTGTTCCGAAAGAATCCGCTGGCGGTTTTCCATCACCGTTTCCGTTTCGCCGGCAAAGACCAAGGCGTTGAACCGCTTGGTTTTTGAAACCAAAGTGTAGCCTGCCATTTCGTAATTGCCCACATGCGAACTCAATTGCACGAAACCAGCCGGACTGGCTTCCAAAGCATCGAAATATTCCTGTCCTTCGACTTCAAAACGGAATTTTTTGCCTGCGTAGGCGCCAAAGCGATCCAAAATGACTTGCCCGAAACGGAAATGATTTTTGTAGACATTCCAAAACGATTTCAGGCGACCATAGCCGAAACGCTTCCTAAAGAACTGAAACATAGCCTGATAACCTTTTCGGTTAAACAGCATATAGAACGGAACGACCAGCGCCATGACGCCATAAAGCAAGCCCAAAGGCATTACCCTAAACATGGCAATCAGCGAGCGTTGCATCCAAGGCTGACCATCAGTCTTGCCCGACCATTCCTTATGTTGCAGTTCTTCAGCCACTTTATTCAGCAATCTTCTTTTCGATGTATTCGCAGAATTGGTCGAAGGTCTTCACATTGGCCATCTCTTCCGGCTTAATCTTGAAACCGAATTTCTTTTCGACGATGACGACAATGTCAACAAAATCAAGGCTGTCGATGCCGATGTCTTCCTTCAGACGAGCATCGTTCTTGATTTTTTCACCATCAATTTCAAGGTCTTCGATAAGGAATTCCCTGACTTTTTCTTCTATTTCCTGTCTTTCCATAAAAACAATTTATTTATTTGATTATCAATATTTTTTGCAAACCATAATGCTATGTCCGTGACCAAGTCCATCGTGCAGACGCTCAACTTTCAAACCTGCTTTGTTCACAATGCGTTCCATATCGTCGGAATGATACATCTTGCTGTTTCCGTTGGCAATGGCCGTGAAATAAAGGCTTGTCATGGTCAGGCAGAACGCAGCCGGCTCGTATTTCTGGCGGTCCCAGAATGTTTCCATAATGTAAAGGCGGCTGTTTTCATCCATGATTTTTGCTGCACGCGAAAGGATGCTGAAAATTTCGTCCTCGCCAAAACAATCCAAGAACTGACTCATCCAAATGGCATCGTAATGCTTGTTGGTCGGGAAATTCTGGCTGTCGTCCAAAAGATTGATGCCGTAACCATCAATGCGTTCGAAACCGTTCTTACCTTTGGTGAACTCGCGCATCATCTCCAACTGCTGCGGCAAATCCATGAT
>CALGBV010000039.1 GCA_937884015.1 uncultured Bacteroidales bacterium | reverse complement strand
ATAAATACAACTACTCTAAAAATTTTAAATTTCTTTATTATACCATCAAATTTTGTTTTAATTTTTTCAAAATTTATTTTTCTATTTATCCATGGAGCTACTGTATAAAATATTAAAAATGCTAGCATAAATAATTTAAATACAGAATTCAAACTAGATCCACATAAAATTTTATATAAAGCTACATTAAAAATAACAAATATTAAAACTGAAATGATCAATGAAAAATACAGAAATGACAATTATTCATTTGAAGGTGATAATTCCAACACAGGCAATGAAAAACTTATCCAAAAAATCAGTCAAAGTTATGGCTTTGACAAAGAATATGCCGCTGTAATTGCTGGTGTAACATTCCAACCTGACTATGGCAGCCTTTCTACAAAAGCAATGCGAAAAATCCTACCTCACATGAAAGACGGAAACGAATACAGCGTTGCTTGCGAGTATGCCGGTTATCGTCATTCCAAAGCTTCTTTGACAAAAGAAGAAATTGAGAGCAAGGTGCTGAAAGATAAACTTAATTTATTACCACGCAACAGTTTACGCAATCCGGTTGTTGAAAAGATTTTGAATCAGATGATAAATGTCGTGAATGAGATTGTGAAATCATACGGCAAGCCTGATGAAATTCGCATTGAATTGGCTCGTGAGTTGAAAAAGAGTGCAAAAGAACGTGAGGAAATGACTAGTCAAATCAATGAAAGCGCCAGGTTGCATGAAAAATACAAGGAAATCCTTGAAAAAGAATTTCATTTGACGCATGTCAGCCGAAATGATATTATTCGATATAAGTTGTATCTAGAATTGGAAGCCAATGGCTTTAGAACGTTGTATTCGAATTCCTACATCCCTCAAGAAAAACTCTTTAGTAAAGATTTTGACATTGAGCATATTATCCCGCAAGCGAAGTTGTTTGACGATTCGTTTTCAAACAAGACGCTTGAAAAGCGACAGGTGAACATTGATAAAAGCAATTCTACCGCTTTGGATTATGTGAAGACTTTAGGTGATAACGAGGTCGAACAATACAAGAACAGGGTGAATATGCTCTTTGAAAAGAAAGTCATTAGCAAGACAAAACGTGATAAATTGTTGATGGAAGAAGCTGATATTCCTAGTGGCTTCATCAATCGTGATTTGCGTGACACACAATATATTGCAAAGAAAGCGAGAGAAATATTAGAAGAATTGGTGCGCTTTGTTGTCCCAACAACAGGTTCGATTACAGACCGTTTGCGTGAAGATTGGCAATTGGTTGATGTCATGCAGGAATTGAATTGGGATAAATATGATAAGCTTGGTCTTACGGAATATCATCAAGACCGCGACGGACGTCAGATTGGTAGAATAAAAGACTGGACAAAGCGTAATGATCACCGACATCATGCTATGGATGCCTTGACGATTGCTTTCACCAAACGGAGTATTATTCAATATTTGAACAATTTAAATGCCCGTGTTCAAAAGGGAGTAGATGACTATATTGATTTGGACATGGTGGAATTGAATGATTTGTCGAAAGAGGACCGATCGGCTGTGATTTATGCCATTGAGAAAAAAGAACTTGAGCGCGATAAGCACAACAAATTGCGTTTCAAGTCTCCGATTTTGCCTGTAGAGGCATTTAGGGCTGAAGCTAAACGCCAATTGGAAGAGATTTTAGTTTCTATTAAAGCTAAAAACAAGGTTGTTACAAAGAATGTAAATACTATTAAGGCAAAAGGAGGAAAGAAAACCAAAACGCAACTTACACCTCGTGGACAATTGCATTTGGAAACGGTGTACGGCAGCCATCGTGAATATTCCACCAAGGAGGAAAAGGTTGGGGCAGCTTTTGATGAAGCTAAAATTGCCACAGTCGCTTCTCCTGCAATCCGTTTCGCTCTTTTGAACAGATTGGCGGAATTTGGCAATGACCCCAAAAAAGCATTTACAGGGAAGAATGCATTGTCGAAGAATCCAATCTTTGTTGATGAAAAGCACGAAGTTCAGGTGCCGGAAAAGGTGAAAATAGTTTGGTTTGAAACTGTTTATACCATTAGGAAGGCAGTTTCTCCTGATTTGAAACTTGACAAAGTGGTTGACAAGCATATAAGGGAGATTTTGCAGCAGCGGTTAGACGAATTTGGTGGAGATGCCAAAAAGGCATTCTCGGATTTGGACAATCATCCGATATACCTTAACGAAGAAAAAGGCATAAAGATAAAGAGAGTTACAATTACAGGTATTAGCAGCGCAACCGCCATCCATTCTAAAAAAGACAAGAACGGCAATTTGATCTTAGATGAAAAAGGAAATCCGCAACCCGTTGATTTCGTAAATACGGGTAACAATCATCATGTGGCCATATATCGTGACGCAGAAGGTAATCTTCAGGAAAACGTGGTTTCGTTCTATGAAGCTGTAGCACGTGTCCAACAGGGAATGCCGGTAATTGACAAAACCTATAAATATGATGAAGGATGGCGCTTTTTGTTCACTATGAAACAAAATGAATATTTTGTATTTCCTAATGCCGAGACAGGCTTTGACCCTAAAGAAATTGATTTGATGAATCCTGATAATTATTCTTTGATTAGTCCGAATTTGTTTAGAGTACAAAAAATTGCAACCAAAAACTATTTCTTTAGGCATCATTTGGAAACAACGGTAGATACCCCTAAAGAATTAAATGGTATTACATATAAATCTCAATTGGGATTAAATGGTATAAAAAATGTTGTTAAAGTTCGAATTAATCATGTTGGTCAAATTGTCCATGTTGGTGAATATTGAACATTATGATTAAACGCACTCTTTGTTTTGGCAATCCAGCCTATTTGTCATTGCGCAATGGGCAACTTGTTATCCGTTTGACGGATGCAGTTAGCCATGAGGAAGTGACCAAGACGGCTGCTATTGAAGACATCGGTGTGGTGGTGTTGGAAGACCGGCAAATCACCATAACCAATGCTGCCTTGGATGCTTTGGTGGCCAACAATTGTGCCGTCATCACTTGCGACGAAAGGCACATGCCGTCGGGATTGCTGCTGCCATTGTGCGGCAACACTACCCAAAGTGAGCGTTTCCGCGAACAGATTGAGGCATCGTTGCCATTGAAAAAGCAGCTTTGGCAGCAGACCATTCAGGCAAAAATCCATAATCAGGCATCTGTGCTGAAGCGTGTACGTGGGGTAGAGGTGGGCAATATGCTGGCATGGGAAAAGGATGTGAAAAGCGGTGACAGCGAAAACCTTGAAGGACGTGCCGCAGCCTATTATTGGAAAAACATGTTTCCTGACGAAGAATCCTTTACGCGTGACCGTGACGGCGAAGGACCAAACAAGTTGCTCAATTACGGCTATGCCATTGTCCGGGCGGTTGTGGCAAGGGCGTTGGTGTCTACTGGCTTGCTGCCGACTTTCGGTATCTACCATCGTAACCGTTATAATGCCTATTGCCTTGCCGACGACATCATGGAACCTTACCGACCTTACGTTGATGAATTGGTGGCGAAAATGATAGATAGCGGGGTGAATTGTGAGGAGTTGACAACCGACTTGAAACGTCAGTTGCTGGGCATTCCTGTCATTGAGGTCGTCATTGATGGTCAACGCAGCCCATTGATGGTAGCGGCAGCCAAAACAACGGCATCGCTCTACAAATGTTTTGCTGGTGAATTGCGCAAGGTAATTTATCCGACAATGGAAACATGATTAAAGACCGTTTCAGCGAATACCAGATTATGTGGGTCATGGTGCTTTACGATTTGCCAACCGAAACCAAAAAGGAACGCAAGGCGGCAGCCGATTTCCGCAAACGCATAATGGGTGATGGCTTCACCATGTTTCAGTTCTCGTCGTATGTGAGGCACTGCCCCAGCCGCGAGAATGCCGATGTACATATAAAGCGCGTGAAATCTTTTTTGCCAGAGCATGGCGAAGTCGGCATTTTGTGCATCACCGACAAGCAATTTGGCGAAATTGAGATTTTTTCTTGCTTGAAACCCAAACAAGCAGAAGCACCAGGTCAGCAATTAGAACTGTTTTGAAAGAGAAAAACGATGCTTTAAAAATGAAAAATCCCGTCATTTGGCGGGATTTTTTCATTCTAATTTGCTCTTTAATGAGTTGATTTGCTTTTTGTTACACATGTCGTGTTGTTTCAAAGAGCAAAGATACAAGATTTTAGATGCAATTCACAACGACTTGGTGCTCCTCTTGGTGCTAAGGTTGGTTGTTTCAAAGAGCAAAGATACAAGATTTTAGATGCAATTCACAACAACAAATAGCGTATCGTTGCGCACAATGGGTTGTTTCAAAGAGCAAAGATACAAGATTTTAGATGCAATTCACAACTTTTGTTATACGCGCGTGCGCCTATATATAGTTGTTTCAAAGAGCAAAGATACAAGATTTTAGATGCAATTCACAACGGCATCGGTGTTCATGGACGAGAAAAACCTGTTGTTTCAAAGAGCAAAGATACAAGATTTTAGATGCAATTCACAACATTAGGCAGTTTGTACATTATCCTTTTAAAGTTGTTTCAAAGAGCAAAGATACAAGATTTTAGATGCAATTCACAACTGTTGCAAAGTATGTTGTAAAAGATTCCTCGTTGTTTCAAAGAGCAAAGATACAAGATTTTAGATGCAATTCACAACGATGGAGCTGTAATAGTTTCGGCATCGTTAGTTGTTTCAAAGAGCAAAGATACAAGATTTTAGATGCAATTCACAACACTATTTCCCTCGAGCAAATAGCCGATACGTTGTTTCAAAGAGCAAAGATACAAGATTTTAGATGCAATTCACAACGAGGAAGTAAAGCACTTTAATGGATATGCTGTTGTTTCAAAGAGCAAAGATACAAGATTTTAGATGCAATTCACAACTATTGGTTACATTCAAGCTGCAAGTTCTCTGTTGTTTCAAAGAGCAAAGATACAAGATTTTAGATGCAATTCACAACGGAACTGCGCAAGGAAATCAAGAGCGGCAAGTTGTTTCAAAGAGCAAAGATACAAGATTTTAGATGCAATTCACAACTTGATGAACGCCTTTAGCGGCTCGTTGCTGGTTGTTTCAAAGAGCAAAGATACAAGATTTTAGATGCAATTCACAACCAACGTGCTGCCGCCATCCTCCTGCCGTGTGTTGTTTCAAAGAGCAAAGATACAAGATTTTAGATGCAATTCACAACGAAATTAGATTGATTGATAAACAAACTAAGTTGTTTCAAAGAGCAAAGATACAAGATTTTAGATGCAATTCACAACAGAAAGCGCGGTCAGCTGTGCAGTTGTCAGTTGTTTCAAAGAGCAAAGATACAAGATTTTAGATGCAATTCACAACACACGTCTGGCTTCGCATTCTATGATTCGAGTTGTTTCAAAGAGCAAAGATACAAGATTTTAGATGCAATTCACAACTTCACTGAAAGAGTTGCTAATTTTTGTAGGTTGTTTCAAAGAGCAAAGATACAAGATTTTAGATGCAATTCACAACTAACATGGTCGCGCCTCCTAACGTCATGATGGTTGTTTCAAAGAGCAAAGATACAAGATTTTAGATGCAATTCACAACATGATGTTGGCAACAGTCTCATAGTCGGTCGTTGTTTCAAAGAGCAAAGATACAAGATTTCAGATGTAATTCACAACTCGCGGTTTTTATTATTAAATATTGCTGTCCGCTAATAATGGAGACAATACCTGTAATCGATAAAATTTCAACGAATTACGATGCCCTGTCAAAAACGGGGCTTACTTTTCAACGATTTCATTATCATCACAATCTCAAGGGAAAGGGGCTTTCATGTTAGTGTTCCAATGAGCTTAGGGGATTCCCGCCTTCGCGGGAATGACGCTTCGCTGGGCTGGGTGCGGTGGCCACGGGCAGGACGGCGGGGCAGCGCCCGCAAAGGGACAGACTAACGGCTTGACCTTCACGAAATTGCGTTTATGACATATTTCTTGAAGGTCATGCTGTTGGCTGTCGCCCAATTGCCTTTGTCTCGGCATAGCCCAAGCGAGCTTGGCTCTGCTCTCAACCTGCGGCAATTTAGGCTGGCCGCGCAGAGGCCGATGGTCCTGCCCTTGACTTTTTGTTGCTTTTGTGTCAAGACAAAAGCAAGTAAAAATGATAGTTTGGCTGTCCGCTAAACTTTTAGCGGACACCAATATTTTTCAACTAACATCTTTCATTTGGGTCTAAAAGTATATAGATGCCTCAGATTT
>CALGBV010000038.1 GCA_937884015.1 uncultured Bacteroidales bacterium | reverse complement strand
ACTCGGGCGAAGTCAGGCGGTGGCGGGCATTGCGTTCGCCTTCGCCAGGATGCGGGTCGGGGAAAGTGACCCAAATCTCGGCCACTTCATTTTTTGCAAAGAAATGCTCAATCTGGTCGATGCGAGCACGAATGAAGGCCACATTTTTCAAATCCTCCTCATTCGATTGCTTCAAGCCGCGCCAAATGCGCGCGCCCTTGATGTCGACACCTATATAATTTATGTCCTTGTGCGCCCTTGCCAAGCCAACGGTGTATTCGCCCTTGCCGCAACCCAGTTCCAGCACAATCGGATTATCGTTATGGAAAAAATCCTCGTGCCAACGGCCCTGCAAAGGGAAACCCTCCCCCATAATGCGCTCATAGGAGTATTCAAACAAATTGCCGAATGTCTTGTTCTCGGCGAAACGTTCCAGTTTATTCTTTTTTGACATGTTTTTTAGTTATCAGTTATCGGTTTTCGGTTATCAGTTATCAGTTTTCTGTTTTCAGTTATCGGTTTTCAGTTTTCAGTTTCCCACTTCAACACTTTCACCTTTTCACTTTAAAACTTTCAACTTTCCACTTCTTAGAAAATCACTTTCCAACCATAATCCAAGCCTTGTTGTCCGAATTTTCCTTTATCTCTTTCAAAGCAAGTTTTGCTTCTTCCATGGTCTGGTATTTTCCATAATACACGTCCCAAAGTTTGCCGCGTTGCTTCACAAATGCCGATTCGTAGCCTCTATCTTTCAATGAAATAGCTAAACGTGTCGCGTTTTCTTCTGACGAGAAACAACCGCCGACAATGAAGATTTTGGCTTCTTCAGTCGGCGTTTCCACAACCGGTTGCGGTTCAACAGACAACTCCTGAGACTGCTCAATTTGCGTAAGCACGGTGTCTACCAAAACATCAACCGTATCATTCACGATGTTATCCGTTACCAAAAGCGTATCAGCCACAACAGTATCCAAAACGGCAGGCTTTTCATCCGGTTTTACAGTATCAACGACAATCATAATCGGGTCCTCATTACCAAACCACCTGTTGAAATCTATCTTAATGACTTTAAAATAGTTAAGCAGGAATAACACTGCAGCTAAAGCTAAAATGGACAACAAAACCCACAGCCATCCAAGATGGCGTTTCGGCTTTTCATCATCTTGATGAACCGCTTTTTTATCAACGGTCATCGGCGTATTCTTGTCTTTTTGCTGCAGTTCGATTTCCGTCTTGATTTCTTCCCTGGTCTTCGATTGGAACACAGGAACCGCCGTAAAATCGCACAATCCGAAAGCATCAGGGTTGCGGTTGACCGACTTATCCTGTTCAAAATCAATCTCCTGCATTGCATTAAACGACAATGTGCCAAGACCTGACAAATCCACAGTCTTGCCCGTTTTCAAGTTGCTGAAACATTCGTTGACGAATATCAGCACCAACTTACGTGCTTCATCTATCGATATGTTATTGACAGACGACAAGTAATTGGCCAACAAATCGTTATCTTCTCGCCTATTGGCGTCAAAAGTGATAGTTGCCGAAGGCTGATCAAACTGATGCGTGATGACATTGACATTGGCCGAACCCATTTCGCGCACAAACGCTCCCAAACCCGGAACAATGACGAAATCGTTCTGGAAAAGGAGGTCGGATATGGATTCTGCAATGGTGAGCATGAGGGATGATGAGTTGTTGGCTGTTTATCTGTTGAATTGTTTATTTGTTTTCTTGTTTATGTTGCCGCACGCTGAGCTTGTCGAAGCGACGATGCGATTACTTTAGTTTATTCAAAATGATTCATAACTGAAAAGGCCTCTGCCTTGGCAATGTCAGCTGGCACATCAATGGAAACGTTTTCCGCCTCCGTGATGCCCATTCTGATGCTCAGGCCATTTTCAAGCCAACGCAACTGCTCCAACGATTCGGAAGTTTCAAGTCGTGAAGCAGGCATGGTGGCCACCTGACGAAGCGTTTCAGCCTTGTAGGCATAAATGCCAATATGTTTGTAGAAAATGCCTTTTCTCATCCAGTCGTCATGCTCCACATTACGCATGAAAGGCATAGGATTCCTACTGAAATACAAGGCCTTGCCTTTGGCGCTCATCACCACCTTCACCGTGTTCGGACTGAAAAGTTCGTCAGCCGAAACAATGCGTTTGGCCAACGATGCCAGGCAAACGCCGTCTTCCTGCATCAAATCGCACAGCATATTGATTTGCAACGGATTGATAAACGGTTCATCGCCTTGAATGTTAACCACGGCATCGAAACTTTCGTCCATCAAATCGAGGGCCTCGCGGCAACGGTCGGTGCCGCTACGGTGATTCGGGTCGGTCATGACATAACATCCGCCAAACGACATCACTTCATCTGCAATGCGCACGTCATCGGTAGCCACGACAACCTCATCAAGTTTCGACTGCAAAGCCTGTTCATATACGCGCCTGATCATCGTCTTTCCCTTAATCATAGCCAAAGGCTTGCCTGGAAAACGTGTCGAAGCATATCGGGCCGGTATAATTCCTAAAATCTTCATATTCAGAACAATCCGTTCAAACTTGCTTCAATGCCTTCGATGACCTTACTCAAATCCTCGGGATTTTCAAGTTCGATGTTATCGGTGTCAATAATCATCAGCTTGCCAGCCGAATAATTCTTTATCCACTCTTCGTAGCGGTCGTTCAGGTTGTTCAGGTAACTGATGCTGATGGACTGCTCATAGTCGCGGTTGCGCTTGGCGATGTGCTTGATGAGAGTCGGCACAGAGGCGCGGAGATAAATCAGCAAATCGGGAGCCTGCAAGAACTTTGTCATCAGTTCGAACAGCGACTGATAGTTTTCGTAGTCGCGCGTTTCCATCAAACCCATCGAATAAAGGTTCGGAGCGAAGATGTTGGCATCTTCATAGATGGTGCGGTCCTGAATGACGTTTTTGCCACTGTTTCGGATATCCATCACCTGACGGAAACGGCTGTTGAGGAAGAAAATCTGAATGTTGAACGACCAGCGTTGCATGTCCTCGTAGAAACTGTCGAGATACGGATTGTGGTCAACTTCCTCAAAATGAGGTGTCCAATTGAAATGCTTGGCCAAGAGCTTGGTGAGCGTTGTCTTGCCCGAGCCAATGTTACCTGCTATAGCGATATGCATGAGAAATCTTATTTAATTCAAATTGCGAAAATACGGATTTTCCCTCAAAAAAAATCATTTTGGGGCTTTTTTCAGGAAATAAATTGCCAAAACGCAATACAAAATGTTCGGAATCCAGGCCGCAATGGCCGGCGGCACATTGCCCGAAATGGCAAATGCCTTGGTGAACGACATGAACAGAATGTAAGAAAAAGCAATGGCGATGCCCAAGCCAAGGTGAACGCCGATGCCGCCCCTCACCTTGCGGCTCGACAAAGCCGTGCCAATTAAAGTCAGGATGAGAATGGCGAATGGCGAGGCAAAACGCTGGTGCATCTCAAACTGATAGTTCTTAATGCCCTCCTGCCCTTTCATCTTCATGTCGGCAATATGATTGCGAAGGTCAAAGAAATTCATTTCCTCAAAGTCCTCTTTCACCTGAAACAGATCCGAAGGAACCAGATTCAATGTCGTATCCATTTCCTTTCCCTGAATGATGCGCTCGTTTTCCCCATCAAGATAACGCTCCGTATAAGTCCGGAAACTCCATTTGTTCGGGACAGTGGAATCACCGACAATTATATCGGCTAACATCTTGTATTTCAATTCATTTCCTTCGTATTGCTCCCACGAAAACTTATATCCCGTATTCGTAAAGGCATTGAAGGTTTCAACATAAATGTATTCGTTTTTCCCAATCTGAAGATGCACATTCCTGCCCGAACCATGCACCAGGTTTTCCATGTATTCGTTCTTAAATTCGCGGCGGATTACATTAGTTCGGGGAATAAGGAAATTACTGAAATACAACGACATGTAGACTAGCAACATGGCAGCGACAAGATAAGGGTACAAGAAACGCTTGAAACTGATGCCACTGCTCAAAATGGCAATGACTTCGGTATGGCCCGCCATCTTCGAGGTGAAAAAAATCACCGCAATGAAAGTGAAAAGATAGATGAACAGATTGATGAAATACGGGATGAAAGGAATATAATAATGAAACACGATTTCCTGCCAAGGCGCATTATGCTTGATGAAACTGTCGACATTTTCCGAAAGGTCGAAAATGATGACAATGACAATCAGCAGCGAGATGGCGAAGAAAAACGTCCCGATGTATTTTTTAATGATATATTTGTCAATCAGTTTCATTACAGTCTGTGCGTAACTTTGACGAGCATGACATCGCGCCATTCGGCGAAATCGCCAGCCAGAATGTGCTTGCGGGCTTCGCGCACCAGCCAGAGATAGAAGCCAATGTTGTGCAGGCTCGCAATCATGGGGCCGAGCAATTCGCCCGCAATGAAAAGATGACGCAAATATGCCCTTGTATATTGTGTGTCGACGAAAGTTTCGCCATTCGGGTCGACGGGCGAAAAGTCGTATTTCCACTTTTCGTTCTTCAGGTTGATGATGCCTTCCGAAGTGAAAATCATGCCGTTGCGCCCGTTTCGGGTCGGCATGACGCAGTCGAACATATCCACGCCGCGCGAAATGCCTTCCAGAATGTTGGCTGGCGTGCCCACGCCCATCAGGTAACGTGGTTTGTCTTTCGGCAGAATCGTGTTGACCAATTCAATCATCTCATACATCTTTTCCGTCGGCTCGCCCACGGCAAGGCCGCCAATGGCGTTGCCATCGGCATTTTTCGAAGCGATGTATTCAGCTGATTTTTCGCGCAAATCGCGGTAAACGCAACCCTGCACAATCGGGAACAGAGACTGATAATAGCCGTATTTCGGTTCTGTCTCGGAAAAACGCTGCACGCAGCGGTCGAGCCAGCGGTGGGTGCGTTCCATCGACTGCTTGGCATAGTTGTAGTCGGAAGTGCCAGGGGCACATTCATCGAAAGCCATCATGATGTCAGCACCAATGCTGCGCTCAATGTCCATCACGCGCTCTGGCGAAAACAAATGTTTCGAACCATCGATATGCGAACGGAACTCGACGCCTTCCTCTTTCATTTTGCGGATACCCGTCAGCGAAAACACCTGAAAACCACCGCTATCCGTCAAAATCGGGCGGTCCCAACCATTGAATTTGTGCAGTCCGCCAGCGGCTTCCAGCACATCCAGTCCCGGGCGCAGATACAAATGATAAGTGTTGCCAAGGATAATCTGAGCCTTCACCTCGTCCTTCACATCGGGGATATGGCAGGCTTCCACCGTACCGACAGGCATAAAAATAGGTGTCTCAATCAGGCCGTGGTCGGTCTGCAAGAGACCGGCGCGTGCCGAACTTTTCGGGTCGTTTGAGGCTATCGTGAACTTCATTTGATTTATTTTGCCGCAAAGTTACAAATTTTTCCACTCGATTTTGGCATATTTCACGCCAATAGGGTTGCAGTCCTGCGAACTGAAAGCCGCCTCGCCATTCCGGATTTCATACTCCGCCTTCACGAAATGAAACCGTTCCATACCGACAGGAATCTGTTCAAATTCAAACACATAACGCACGGCTTCACCGACAGGCAACGTCTTTTCCTGATAGCCATTTTCAACGAAAGAACCTTCAAAAAGGTTGCCTTTCATATCGACGGCACGCAGGCATGGATTTTCGCCGCAATTTCTGCCAAAGGCAATCGTTACGGAATCGTTTTTGGCCGTGGCCTCAACCGTAACACTCACTTTGCCCGTCAGCGAATCGCCGACGCACGAAACGTAAGAGAATGCCAAAAATGGATAAATCTTGCCATCGACAAGCATAGTCGTCTGACCAACAATGGCATCTACTTTCTTTCCGGCTTTAGGAATGACAACCTGTTTTCCATCGGCCGACTTAGCACGCATATTGATGTTTTTAGATTGAGCGAAGCCACTTGCCGTGACAAAAAGCGCCACGAGCATCACAAATACTGATTTCTTCATTGCAATTTCATTTTAGGCTGCAAAAATAAACAAAATCTTTACTATCTTTGCGCTACGATTAAAAGGAGGCAACCGTGCATATCGATTTTTTCTTCAACAGATTGAGTTTCATAATTTTATTATGCTTCGGCATAACGCTCATCATACAATTGATCTACCATTGGTGCGTGTTTTCAAAACTGGCTTTCTACAAAAAGAAAGACCGCACAAAATCCGACGACCAATTGGAGCCCGTTTCGGTGGTGGTTTGCGCCCGCGACGCCTACGAGTACTTGCAGGACTTGATTCCCGTACTGCTCACGCAGGATTATCCCGACTACGAAATCGTCATCGTCAACGACTGCTCGGAAGACGAAACGGAGGAATGGCTGAAGGACATTGAACGCCGCGAGCCGAAAATCAAGCCCGTGCAGTTACGCCAACACCTTAACTTCTTCAATGGCAAGAAGTTCCCGCTTTCGATGGGCATCAAATCGGCCAAAAACGACCTGATTGTCCTCACTGATGTAAACTGCCTCCCGACCAACAGCCAATGGCTGCGCAGCGTGGTGAACAGCTACGGCAACAACACGGAAGTGGTCATCGGCTATAGTCCTTACATGAATAAAAAAGGTGTCTTCAACCAAATCATGCGTTTCGATGCCGTGCAGTATGCCATGCAATATCTTTCGGCAGCCCTCAACAGACATCCTTATATGGGCATGGGGACGAATTTGTCATATCGTAAAGAATTGTTTTACAGACATAAAGGATTCACTTCACATTACACGACTTCCGTCGGAGACGATGATTTGTTCATCAGCCAAGTGGCAAACAAGAAGAACACCGAAGTGCTGATTGATGCCGAAAACGCCATTCTGACCACGCCGCCGCACAAATTCGGAATGTGGGCCCACATCAAGAGCAGCCGCTACTCAACCATTCCGCAATACGACACAAAGGCCAAGGCTTCATTGGCATTATTCACTTGGTCGCATTTCCTTTTCTACGCCTCGTTCATCGCCTTGATGATACTAAAGCCTGCCTTCACCCTGTCAATCGGGAACGTGTTCTACATACCGATTCTTGCTTTCTTCTTCCTGCTGCGCTACGGCTCGCAAATGATTATCTATCATGGTGCTACGAAACGCCTCGGCGAAAAGGGTTTGTTGCCAGGTCTCATCGTTTACGATTTGCTTTTCGCTTTCCTTACGCCAATCCTTAGGTTAATGGGCAGAATGAAAATCGGCGTGGAATGATTATTTTTCCTCTTCAAGTCTGGAAATAAGGCCGTCAAATTTCTGTTTCATGCCACTGTCGGTGACTTTCCAGATGAAGAAAAGCACGGCGGCAAGTACAAGCATGGCAAGGATAAACCCCCAGTGCCAAGTGATTTTTTCCATTTCCACAATGTCGCTGAAAAGAATGACAAAAAGCCATGCGAAAGGCATAACGCAGTTGTTGACAAATTCGCAACGTCTGACCTTTTTCAACCTTTGAGCCATATCGCCAAAAGAATCATGCGCAGCATCAATCGGCTTTAAGTTGCTGCGGCACAACGACATCACCACAAATGAAAAAACTATGACAATGCCAAACGCTATCAAATCGGTAACTTGGAAGAAATCTCTTGTAAGATACAGCAAGACAATCAAAGCGACAGCGATTGGGATAAGGAAAAATGCCCCTATCTTTACACTTGTCAATTCGGATTTCACCAATTTCGCAACCTCGTTACGCAATTCGGTTTCGGTATAAGTTTTTTCCTGTTCCATAATGCAAATATTTATAAATCTGTTTGTTGAAAGTTTTCCATTTCTAAAATCAAGTCATTAAATCTTTTATCGGAATATTCATTCTCAAACCTAATTTTACTTCTAAAAATAAAGAATAACAGGGCAACAATTGGGATTACGAGGAGATCGCTCCACTCTAAGGATACTGATTTCAAAGGGAAAACCAGATAAACAATGCATAGCAACACGCCTGCAATGATGCCGAAACGGTTCATAAACCTATAACCCTTCTTCTCTTGTTTCAGTTTTGCAGCCAAATCATCAAACGGATCATTCTCAGCATCAATCGCTTTCAGGCTTTTCGCAAGTTTTGGAAACAGGACGAAAGCGTAAAACAGCACAACAACCATAGAGCAAGCTACGAAAACGATATTGAGAAAATCCCCAAAGATATAGAAAAGCACAACCGCAGCAATGATCACCCCCGACCAAATGGCCGTTCTTGGGAATGTGACGCTACTTAATAATTTCTCTTTCAATCTTCCAACTTCTTCGCGAAGTTCGGTTTCGGTAAGTTTTTCATCGTCTTCCATAGCACAATGTTTATGGGTGCAAATATAACTATTTTTGAATCAAAACAGATAATTCACGCCTAATTGTGCAGAAAACGATGAAGCAGACTGATTCGGATGCGCATCATAAGTGGTATATCTGTAAAACCACCTTGCCGACAAATCAATGGCGAAATGCCGCCCTAACTTTTGCGAAAGACGCGGTCTGGCCAACAAAAGCACAGAATTACCCTTATCGCCTTGAACAGACGATGTAAACAACTGACATTGTTGCAAATACAGCGTAAACAAAGTGGACGGAGTTAAGTTCAAAGCCGTCAGGCTTTTCAATCCATAACCGTTCCCGAAACTGTAATTCCGTTCGTCAACGGAATAATAGTCCGTCGTGTTCGCTCCATGGAAATCCGCGCAGACGTGAAATTGCTGTTTCAGCCTTTTCCCTGAATACAACACGCCTATTCCAAAACTTGTCGCATCGCTGAATTTACAGTCATTCAATTCAAAATAATTCAAATGCTGAAACACGCCCCAAGTCAAATTGTTGTCATTTTCAGTCGTAAGCGATTGGCCCCACACTCTTCCCAACACATTCACTTCCTGCACAATAGGCTGTTGTCCTCCAACGCCAAACTGAATGTATGCCATGAAATAATCGAAAGGTTTGTTGCCGGTTTCACAGCTTTCGTTTCCATAGGTAAGGCCAGTACTAATGGTCGCATTACAGGAACTTAAATCGGCAGAATTTTTGGGAAGCACGAAACGGCAGCCCAAACCAGCATGCCCCACGATGGGTGTGTGGTCATTTTTGTCGAATATGCGATGTCCGAGACGCCACAGGCCTTCGCCTGTCGCCATGCCCGGAATTGCCGTCCCGAGCAAATCGTTTACGGAAATCGGGTCAGTTTCGCCAAAGAGTTCCCAGCTGAGGCTGCCAAACACATTCAACGGCAAAGCCTGCCAATAGCTCAACCCATTGGCGCGGGAAACGATATGATAAAAACCGCCCATTGTCGGGTGCGCAATCTGATTCAAGAAGAAATTGTCATTGTCCCAAACGAGTCCCGTCCGAAAATTATTGATTGGGGTTTGCCATGTCGTCTGGGCATAGTCATATTTAAAGGCAAAGCGGTCTATCAACTGAATAGCGACATTGATGCCAATGACTTCGCCAATTGCAGGCAAAACATGACAATCGTTAACGGAATCGTTAAACCCATAATGATTATTTTCTGATGCAGTAACGCTTGATGCGAGGAAAAGCATCAACAAAAGAAAAACAAATCTATCTCTTATGGTTATTGCCAAATGCATGAAAAATCCACCAGAAAAATCGGAAAACAATCATTATCAGCCGGCAAAGATAAACAAAAAAAGGCCGCCTCAACCGAGGCAGCCTTTTTCCATCGTAAAAAATTTCTCTCGTTGTAACCGTTTACTTGGCGAAACTCACGGCGCGAGTCTCACGAATGACGGTGATCTTAATCTGACCCGGATAGGTCATTTCAGTCTGGATTTTCTTTGAAAGGTCGTATGCAATGCGGTCGGCATCAGCATCTGAAACCTTGTCGGCGCCAACGATGACGCGCAATTCACGGCCAGCCTGGATAGCATACGTCTTGACCACACCCTGGTACGACATGGCCATTTCCTCCAATTTGTTCAAACGCTGGATGTAAGCCTCAACCACTTCGCGGCGGGCACCCGGACGGGCACCTGAAATGGCATCGCAAACCTGAACGATAGGTGAAATGAGGTTGTCCATTTCAATTTCGTCGTGGTGGGCACCGATAGCGTTGCAAATATCTGGTTTTTCCTTGAATTTCTCAGCGACTTTCATGCCCAGGATGGCGTGTGGCAGTTCCTCTTCATTTTCGGCGACTTTTCCGATATCGTGAAGCAGACCGGCGCGCTTGGCAGCCTTCGGATTCAGGCCGAGTTCAGCAGCCATGGTAGAGCAGAGCTTAGCAGTCTCCACCGAGTGCTGCAGCAGGTTCTGACCGTAAGAAGTGCGGTATTTCATGCGGCCCACCATCTTGATAAGGTCAGGACTGAGGTTGTGAATGCCAAGGTCAATGACAGTACGTTTACCCGTTTCGATGATTTCCTGTTCGACTTGCTTTTCAACCTTGTGAACCACTTCTTCGATACGTGCAGGATGGATACGGCCATCGGTGACGAGCTTCTGCAATGAAAGACGTGCAATTTCACGGCGAATCGGGTCGAAACCGGAAATCAGGATAGCGTCAGGGCTGTCGTCGATGATGATTTCAACGCCGGTAAGCGATTCGAGGGCGCGGATGTTGCGGCCTTCACGGCCAATGATGCGGCCCTTGATTTCGTCGTTTTCGATGTTGAACACGCTGACCGTGTTTTCGATGGCGACTTCGGCAGCTGTGCGCTGAATGGTCTCGAGGACAATTTTCTTTGCCGTCTGGTTGGCGCTCAGCTTAGCGTCTTCAGTGATTTCCTTCACATAAACCATGGCTTCGGCCTGGGCATCTTCCTTGACAAGTTCAATCAGCTGGTCCTTAGCTTCTTTTGCCGAAAGGCCCGAAATTGATTCGAGTTTCTTCGATTCCTCGTCATAAAGGGCATCGAGTTCGGCCTTGCGTTTGGTCAGGCTTTCCTGCTGGCTGTCGATGCGTTGCTGCGCGGTCTGCACTTCCTTAGCCTTGCGCTGCACTTCCTCCATTTTCTGGTTGGCGTTCTGTTGAAGCTGGTTTACACGGTTTTCATTCTTTTGCAGTTCGCGTTTCTTTTCATTGGTGGTCTTTTCAAACTCGTTCTTCATTTCAAGGAACTTCTCCTTGGCCTGCAAGATGCGCTCTTTCTTGATGACTTCAGCCTTTTCCTTAGCTTCTTCAAGATAAGCGTCAGCCTCCTTGGTTACAGCCTTGCGCAAAAGTGTTGATGTGACAAAGTAACCCACGGCAAGACCCAAGACAAGAGCCGCCGCACCAATGATAATGAGTGTTGTTGTGTTGATTGTGAGTAATAACATTTTACATTTGTTTTACCCGACAAAAAGAAGACAAATAAAAGAAACTGTCTGCCCTAAGGGATATGATAAACCCTGTTTGAATACGCTTAAGGCACTGTGATGCGCGAACGTCCACCGGCATGTAAATGCTTCCCCAAAGGGAATGAGGCCTGTTTTTACAGAGCACAAGTTAACCCATTGATGTTTAGAATTGTGTTGAGTTTACATGATGCGATGGACAGACAGATTCTAGTCTTTCAAAGAACGTTGAGTTTTATCTCGTTGTTTTACAGCGTTATAATTGCTCATCGAGCAAGTCATTCAGTTCATTCAGTTTGCGTTCCAAATGTTGACTGTCGTAAGATAGCTCGGATTCGTATTTCACTGCGGAAGTGGCAAAATGCAAGGCGGTCATTGCCAGAATGTCCTGCACATTCATGGAAGTGTAGTGCCTCGTGTACGATTTCACCATCTCATTGATCATTGCGACGGCTTTGCGCACTTTTCCTTCATCGGCGCGGGCAACCGTAATCTTGTAGGCCTTATCCATGATGGTGATATTGAGTTGTATTTCATCCATCTCGCCGATTTATTTATTATCCGGACTATTCCTTACTGTTCAAAATCGAAACGCATTGGTCAATCTCCCGCACAAGACTCTTGATGAGTTTTCTTCCTTCTTCTATTTCTTCCTCGTTGCCGAGTGCGTTAACAATAGTACTTTTATTTAATTTATCCTGCAACTCCAAATTGGCTTTCATCAGCGCCACATTTTCATTTCTAAGCGCTTCATTGTCAGCCAACAGCCTTTTGTTTTCATCAGCCAATTGATTCTTCGCATCTATCAGCTTCCTCAGTTTTACCTCGATTTCGGTTAATATGATGCTTGTATCGGCCATTCGACAATTGACTTTGGAATTGTTTTGCAAAAATAGAATATTGTTTCGTTCTAGGCAAAGGTTTTTCATTTTTTTTCTAATTTTACGCGTTTTTTAATCCCAATTACAATGAAAAAAACATTTATATCCATGATGATTATAGCCGCACTTGCAACCGCCTGCACCCCAAAAGAAACCACATTGACATTCCTTGAATCGACTGATACTCACGGAAATTTCGCTGATTTCGGCAACGATGCCGCGCTTATCAAACAAATGAAAAACGAGTTGGGCGAGAACCTCATTTTGCTCGATGCCGGCGACAACATGCAAGGCACAACCTATCAATATTGCGCCAACCAAAACGCCGGAAACCGCAACCTGACTTCGGAATTCCTGAATTATTTCCCTTACGATGCGGCTTGCGTCGGCAATCACGACATTGAAGCCGGACGAAAGGTCTTCGACCGCGTTTATTCCGAGACCAAGGTGCCGATTCTTGCCGCCAACGTCATCGACGAATCAACGGGCGAGCCTTATTTCACTCCTTATATTATATTGAACCGCCAAGGCTGCAAAGTCGCCGTGTTGGGACTGCTTACGCCTTACGTCGTGACTTGGGTGCCCGACCGTCTGCGCCCCGGCTTGCGTTTCGACCAGTTGGAAGAAGCCGCCGCCAAATGGGTGAAAATCATCAAGGAAAAGGAAAATCCCGATTTGATGGTCGGGCTTTTCCATTCGGGCTGGGAATTTGCCGAACAAAACCTGCCCGAAGGCACACCGCTTGGCCGTGAAAATGCCGTGAAATGGGTGGCCGAGAATGTGCCAGGCTTCGACCTGATTTTCTACGGCCACGACCACAGAGCCAATGCAACAACCGTCACCAACATCGCAGGCGAAAAAGTGTATGTGCTCAATTCGGGACAAC
>CALGBV010000037.1 GCA_937884015.1 uncultured Bacteroidales bacterium | reverse complement strand
CGAAATTTCCAATTTTGCCAAGCCAGGTTTCCGCTCAAAGCACAATTGCTCCTACTGGAACCGCACGCCCTACACGGGTTTCGGTCCTTCGGCACATTCTTTCGATGGCGTTTCGCGCCAATGGAATGTCAGCAGTTTGTCGCAATACATCGAATACGAAACTAATCAGTCACCCGTCACCCATCACCCATCACCTATCACTAAGGAGATTCTCACGCCCGAAGAGCGTTACGACGAATATGTGATGACCTCATTACGTACGATGTGGGGCTGCGACCTGAAATACATGGAGCGCGAAATGGGCAAGCGTTTTTCCGATTTCTGCCTCAGCCACGCACAGAAACCCCTTTCGCAAGGCCTGCTGACCCAAACCAACGAATTTCTTTACCTCACCGATGCCCAAATGCTTTTCGCCGATGGCGTGGCAGAGGCTTTGTTTTGGGAATAATTGCGGTTCTAAAAACGAAAAAGCCCACTGAAAATCAGCAGGCTTTGTGAGGTACCTAGCAGATTCGAACTGCTGTCCCCGGTTTTGCAGACCGATCCCTAACCACTCGGGCAAGGTACCCTTTTGCGACTGCAAAGATACACATTTTTTCTATTCCGCAAGTCTTATGGCAAAATTTTTCTGAAAAAGATACATCAGCAAAGATTTCGTGCCGATAGTTTTATCCAGTTCCACCCGACAAGCACAATGACCAACAGCACGTAATAAATATAGTAACCTCTTAATTCCTTGCGGTTTAGCCTTGTCATACTATAGGCCGACATTAATATGATAAATGGTATTGCGGGTTCATGATAGCGTTCGGAATTGGCTGCAAAAGAAAACATGATCATGAACAAATATGCCAATTCGTAAGCACCAACCAAGCTGAAATTGCGCCATTTTTTGTCTCTGAAAGCAATCACGATGGCTAGCATGGCAAAATATGCCAGCAGATTCTTGACATACATGCTGCCGTTCATCATTTTGGGATTATCATTTGCCACTTCGACCATCGGCGACAATGGCAATACGAAAGCACCGGGAGCCATATAAACATTCTTCACCAACTCGGTATGTTTCATGCCCAATTTTTCATATTTCTGTTCATTGTAATTGTTATCAGTGAATTTCAATCGGTAAACATATCGCATTTCATTCCCGACTGGCGAAAACAAAAAGGCAAAAAACACCACAATAACCGCTGAGACGGCAATGATTTTCGTGCGTCGATTCACCAAGCCATCGGAAACAATGATGAAAACGACAAAGGCAAAGATCAAGGCAATGCCGATAATGGTACGGAAGCCAAAAGTCAAAGCCGTCAAAAAGATTGGACAGACGATATTCCAAAAAGTGTATTTTCTGGTACGAATCACATAATCCATTCTCTCGATGGCCAAAACCGCAAGGAAAATCATTTCACATTCCTTGAGATGAAGGCTGCAAATATGAATCATAGTCGGCATGAATACACACAGCACGGCGGCAAGTTTTCCAGTCCGTTCGCCAAAAGTACGGGTGCCCAATTTATAAACGGCCACGCACATATAGGCACTCATCAACGACTTGAAAATCCTCGGTGTCAGAATGTTATTGCCAAAAATGGTATAAATCAGAGTCAGCCAAAGTGTGTAACCTTGGTCGGAAAAACCCATAGTACAGGCATTCAGATACTGGAAAATATACTTGAAATGGCCTGCTTCCAGACATTTTGCAAGAAAAACGGCTTTGCCATGATAACTTAAACTGTCGGCTGCATCGTATTCGAATGGAATACCTGTCTGAAAGTAAAAATAATAGCTCGTCAACACCACATAGGCAATGCGGATACCCAAGGCCGCAAAAAACACTTTCCTGACAAAATGCTTTGCATCGTCCGGCTTCCAACGGGAATAGAACAGCCACGAAAGCAAGAAGAAAAACAGCACCTCGCCCACGCCCCAAACCATCCATAGCGGCTGCATGGCATATTCATGAAAAAGCACACTGATGAGAACTAGCGCAACAAGATAGACTGAAATGCCTATGATTGCAATATGTCGGAAAAGTTTAACGCTCATTCAAAAACAAAAAAGTGAACAAGGCAACTTGTTCACTTTAACTTTATCCGGCAAATTATTTCAAGTTGAAGATTGGACCGCTTTCCTTCCGCTTGGCAATAGCACGGTCGATGATACCTTTTGTCTGAGGATCGATGGTACCGATTTTGGTCATTTCAGCACGCTCCCAGAAACTCGGTTTGTATTCGTGTTGGAAACGGAACATGCCTTCTGTTGCCGTCAACACACTGGCGTTATAGATTTCAGTCTGTGTAGTATCAATCAATTCAAACTCAATGTGAAGATTGCGGGTGACATTATCGTAGTTGTAATGAAAAGAATAATAGACAGTACTATCATGATAACGGTCTTCCTGAACACCTACGCCACCTTCTGCAAAATACATGGTGAAACCCGTCGTGGTATCGCGTGGATTGAAATCGGCACTCTTGTAAGAATCTTCAATCATGTTGCCATAGAAATCAGTATTCCATTGCTCGACTTTCTTAACGCCATAAATCGTATTGATGATGTCAGTAAATTCAACCACATTCTGCGAAAGGTTCACCGTAACATTAGCTCTGCCCTTGGCTGATTTAATCGTAAAGGAAGCGGCTCTATAATCCTGACCGTCAAATTCCTGAACCGAAATGGTGAGTGTAGTACCATTCGGTGCCTTTTCACCCGACATTGGAGAAACCGTATACCATTGTGCATCAGCATTTTTCTCGATTGACCAAGCGCAAT
>CALGBV010000036.1 GCA_937884015.1 uncultured Bacteroidales bacterium | reverse complement strand
ATAAGATGTATGCGCCTATGGGCATTGGCGGCTTGTATGGCAAGACTGAATGGCTTGAAAAGATGCCGCCTTATCAGTTCGGCGGTGAGATGGTTGATACGGTGAGTTTTGAAAAGACCACTTTCAACAAATTGCCTTTCAAATTCGAGGCTGGCACACCAAATGTCGGTGCGGCATTGGGACTTGAAACGGCAGTGAAATTCATTGAAAGCATGGATAGGAAAGCCGTTGCCGAGCACGAGGATTTGCTTTTGAAAACGGCTGTTGAAAGGCTTGCGCAAATTGAAGGCATGCGTTTCATCGGTCAGGCACCACATCGCAGCGGACTGGTTTCGTTTGTCATCGATGGCATTCATCCTTACGATTTGGGAACGATTGTCGACAAGATGGGCGTTGCCGTGCGCACGGGTCATCATTGCGCCGAGCCGGTGATGACTTATTTCGGCATTCCGGGTACGGTGAGGGCTTCGTTTGCCATGTATAACACGATTGAAGAAGTTGAAGTTTTTGTAAAGGCAGTTGAAAGGGCTGCAAATATGTTGCGGTAATCACAATTCAAATATTTAGTTCTATAAAATTGTTTATTTTTGCCGAATCAATATCACGATATATGCAAGTTCAACCAGATATTTCAAGCAAAACCTCTATGGGCGTTCCTGCCGTAACGGATGAAATTGTCGGTATGCCAGACGATTGCGTATCCGTTGAAAGTTTCTTTTCAACCTTGCGTCAAGCAGTGAAAGATCACTATGAAAATCTATAAGGTAGTTGTTAAAAAAGAAGTCTTTAATGACCTTTCTGTCATCAAGGATTTCATTGTAACGGTTGCTTCTGTTGATGCGGCAATGAAATATGTGGATACATTGGAACAAGAGATATATTCTCTCGCATATTTGGCTCCATGCATCGCTTTGACAACAAGCCGAACTGCTAAAAAATACCATCCTCAGGCTCGTAAGGTTGTGACTCATAACAAGAAATGGACAATCATATTCCATATTGAAGGTTCTTTTGCAGTTGTGGACAAAATTCTTCCAGCCAAGATGATGATTTCTTGAGCCGAATTTGAACATCATGGATATTTTTGAAGAATATAGTTGCGCATAGTTTGATAATGTTTTAGAATAAGCCATAAACTGATTTTATAGAATAATGACTATCAAAGAAATACAAGATTCCATTGTGGAGGATTTCTCCATGTTCGACGATTGGATGGACCGTTACGCCATGCTGATCGAAATGGGCAAGGAATGCCCGATTATCGACGACCAATACCGCGATGAAAAGCACCTTATCAACGGTTGCCAGTCGCGCGTGTGGCTGAGCGCCGAATTGAAAGATGGCAAAATTTATTTTGCCGCCGATAGCGATGCCGTCATAACCAAAGGCATTATCTATCTGTTGATTAAGGTGTTTTCGGGACAAACGCCAAGCGACATCCTCGCTGCCGACATGTCGTTTTTGGACGAAATCGGCCTGAAGGAACATTTGTCGCCGACACGTTCCAACGGCTTGCTCTCAATGGTGAAACAAATGATGCTTTACGCGGAGGCATTTAAATTACAGGAGATACAATGATGACTGAACAGGAAAAATCACAATTAAAGGAAACCGTCATATCGGTTTTGAAAACCATCTACGACCCGGAAATTCCGGTCGATATCTGGACCTTGCATCTGGTCTACGGCCTCGATGTTGATGCCGAAGGCAATGTGAAAATCGTGATGACCGTCACGGCACCAAACTGTCCGGTTGCCGAGGTCTTGCCGAATGCCGTGAAAGAACGCGTGGCAGCCATTGTTGGCGTGAAGGATGTGGATGTTGAACTGACTTTCGAGCCGGCCTGGAGCATCGACATGCTTTCCGAAGAGGCCAAGGCCGAACTGGGCTTGGATGGCGATTACGGTGGCTTCACCGCCCAGGATTTCATGTATTGATATTTCCTGCTACAAACGAAAAAAGCCGCAGTAATGCGGCTTTTTTCGTTGTGTAGTTAGGTGAGTTTTATAGTATATATAAATTGCGGTAAAGCCTTTTTACCTCGATCTTCTTCCGTCGCCGAAATATTCGCTCAGGAAATCGTGTCCCAAGACTTCGGATATCTTGATGAGCAAATCGGTATCGATGCTTTTTCTCTTGAACAACTTGTAAACATTCGATCTTTCGTAACAAATCTGTTTGGCAAACCAAGAAACGTTTCTTCCCTGGTCTTTCATCACTTGTTGGATTCTGCTTCCAATGTGGAGGTCTTTAAAATTCATTTTTTCGTTTTTATAATTGTTGATACAAAAATACATCAACAACGTGTTTCCCTCAAAGAAAAAACGAAATAAAACATTCAAAGAAAATCAAAGTTTTTAGTGTTATTAAATTGAAATATAATCAGATACAAATTGATTAACTCCATTGGCTGAGGAAGTCCTTCAAGATGATTTTCAGGTTGGCATCGCTGCCGAAAATCTCATTCATCTTGGCCGAACGCGCCCAGACCGCCTGATAGGTTTTGCCGGTGATGGCTGCCGCTTGTTTCTCGTTCAAGCCGATAATGTAAAGACAGCAATAAAACACGTCGGAAGTGGTCAGGCGGGGATATTGCTTGATGATTTTCATTGAAAATCCCGGGAAGGTCGTGTCGACGGCCTTGAATATGAAGGCCTTTTGTGTGTCGGTCAGTGTCAGCTTCGGGTAGTTTTGTCCCGATTTGATGTATTCGCTGTTCACCTTGTCAAGCAGTTTACGGCAAGTGTCGTTTTGCTTCAGCAATGCTATTCTTTCTTCATACTGCATCTTTGGCAGTTCCGGTTCTTCCGTCACCGAATCAAGCTCTTTCTGTAATGCCTTGATTTGTTTGTCTTTAGCATCGTTTTCAGCGACCTTTTCAATGATTTCTAATTGCAGTTTGTCCGATTCCGAAATCAGTTCCTTTTCGCGTCTCTTGTTCTTGCGCTTCCTTTTTTCGATACAGATGCTGTAAATAAAAATGAGGAGAATGATGAGCGCACACAAAGCCGCAATGATGGCATGGTGTGGATCCCTTGTCGATGCGAATAGCTTAACAGGGTTTATGATAACGTAATCAATTGATTTATATATTGTTGTCAAGAGAACGATAAAAGGCATAAAAGATTTGTTTTCAATGAAAAATCAAGGCGCAAAAATACAATTTTTATTGCAGCAATAACTTTTCGAATGCAATTCTCTCGCCATGTGGATAATGGATTTCGCCACAGTATGCAAAGCCTTCTTTTTCAAGAAGGTCAATCATATAATGGTTGTCTTTGTGCGTGTCGATTTTAAAACTGTGAATGTTCTGGCAAAGTGCCGTTTCTTCGGCTTTGTGCATCAGGCATGAGGCAAGGCCTTGGCGTGTGTAGGCTTTCCTGACGCAAATCCTGTGTATCACCACATAATCTTTTTCGCTGAGCCATTTCCCGTCAAGGTGCTGGTATTCAGGTTCTCCGTTGATGATGATGGCGGCATATGCAGCGATTTCATCATGGCAAAGCGCAACGAAACCTATGTCTTTGCTGATGTCGGAAAGTATGCTTTCGCGGTTGGGATAGCCGTTTTGCCATTGGTCGATGCAGCGGTTTTTCAGCGATTGCTGGGCATCACTCACAATTTCGAGTATGCTTTCAAGGTCGTCTGTCGTGGCTTTGCGGATCATGGCCTGTTATTTCACCCTCAGTTTCTGTCCGATTTGCAAAACTTTGGTCTCCTTAATATGGTTCAGTTTGCAGATGGCCTTGACTGTGGTCTTGTATTTCTTGGCAATTTTGCTGAGTGTGTCTCCTGATTTAACCTTGTGATAGACGGCACTTTGTGCAGGTTTTGGCTTTTCTTTTCCGGCGGCAATCGATTGTTGGTCGGTCTGTCCTTGGTGAGAATTGATGTTGAAATAATGCTTTTTGAGCGTGAAGATTGTATCGCGCAGCGTGCCGTTTGCGAAGTCGAAAATGCGTTCCGGGTCGAATGGCTTGCCCATGTAGCGGGTCTCGAAATGGAGGTGTGGACCTGTCGAACGGCCTGTCGAACCGCCGTAGCCGATGACTTCGCCGGCCTTGACGATGTCGCCGCTATTGACGATGTATTTGCTTAAGTGTCCGTAATAGGTTTCCAGTCCGTTGGCATGTCGGATAACCAGAATGTTTCCATAGCCACCTGTGTATCTGGTTGGAAGTGCAACGCGAACCACGCCATCGAAGGCTGAGCGCACAGGGTCGCCCATATCGAGGTCGATGTCGATGCCTTTGTGCGGACGGCGGCCTCTGTATTTGTATTGCGAGACGACAGCGCCCGGGTGTGGAATGCAATATCCGTGAATGGAATCGACTAAGACCAAATCGACTTCGTCGCGAATGTCTTTCATTTCAACGTCTAAGTAGCTATGAACCTGGTCGGTGTCCCAATGGTCGGTGTCGAGTGTGTCGGGCAAAATCGGTTTGGTGATGTCGAAATATGCCCATGTGAAATCGTCGAACAGTATGATTTTCTGGAATTTGTCATCGGTATCCAAGGTGTCGAACGGAATCGGAATGCTGCCTTCTAATTCCACTTCCTCGTCTTCCTCGTCAATCATAATGGTGTCGGATGTCTGTGAATCAAGGTAAATATATATGGTGTCGTAAACTATGGTTTCATGTCTTTCTCTTATTTTTTGCAGGAGGCCTTTCTTTTCCTGAGCCGTTGCGCCAAAAGCGATGATTAGGCAAATTAAAAATGCTATGGTTTTCTTCATGAATATAATCGTGTTTATAAATGTAAAGAACGGCAAAGGTAATGAATTATTGCCATTGATTGGAAAATTTTTCACACATGAGGGGCAATTAGTCGTCTGAAATTTCGCTCAGCATGGCTCTGTAAGCCGAAAAAACATTGGCTCTCGACATGTAACCCAAATACTTACGGTTTTTTACGACGGGGATGTTGTATTTTCCGGAAACCTCGAATTTTTTCACGATTTTTTCCATCGGATCATCGGGATTGATGACATATTCGGGAATGACGGTGAAATCGAGGATGAATTGGTTGTAGATGCTTTGGTCGAACATGATGCTGCGGATGTCGTCCAAAAGCACATGGCCGCAGAAATTGCCTTCCTTGTCGACAACCGGAAAGATGTTGCGCTTCGAG
>CALGBV010000035.1 GCA_937884015.1 uncultured Bacteroidales bacterium | reverse complement strand
TTTGGTCTGCCGCCTGATTGAAGGCCGATATCCGAACTACGAGACCGTCATTCCGAAGAACAACCCGAACCAGATGCTCATCGACCGTCAGGTGTTCCTGTCGGCCATCCGCCGTGTGGCTGTCTTCTCCAGCAAGGCAACACACCAGGTGCGTTTCAGAATCTCTGGTCAGGAAATCATCTTGACGGCTGAAGACATCGATTTCTACAACGAAGCAAAGGAACGCCTCGCTTGCAGCTATACGGGCGACGATATGGAAATCGGCTTCAACTCGCGTTTCTTCCAGGAAATGCTGGCCAACACCGGCGCACAGGAGGTGAAACTCGAAATGTCAGCTCCAAACCGTGCTGGCATTCTCACACCTGTTGAAAATGAAAACGAATCGGAAGACCTGCTGATGCTGTTGATGCCTGTGATGCTGAATCAGTAAATACTTTGAGCAGCTATTTGCTGCACAAAACGATTAATAAACGAAAAAAGGAAGCAATCGCTTCCTTTTTTCATTTGGCATGGATGGAATCCATCACTTTGTCTAACTCATTCGGTTTCACCCAAATGTAACTGTCGTCCTTACGCAGCCAGGTCATCTGCCGTTTGGCGTATTGGTGTGTGTGAATCTTGATTTGCTCAACGGCTTCCTTCAAAGTGCAATTGCCATCGAAATAGGCAAACAATTCCTTGTAACCGACTGTGTTTAAGGCGTTCAGATGGCGCATAGGGTAGAGGTTTTGTGCTTCTGCCATAAGGCCTTGTTCCATCATCAAATCAACGCGCATATCAATGCGCTGGTTGAGTGTTTCACGGTCCCATAGCAATGCAAACTTGATGATGTTGAACTCGCGCGGTGCGGCTTGCCTTTGGCGATAGGATGTAAAGGTTTTTCCTGTTTGCAGACAGACTTCCAAGGCGCGTTGCAAACGGCGGGGATTCTGTTGGTCGACGATGGAAAAATATTCAGGGTCAAGCTGTTGCACGACATTCTGCAAGACTCTTAATCCGCCTTCGCGGTAAAGTTTTTCCACTTTTTCTCTGGTTTCTGCCGTAATGTCGGGCATCTCATCAATGCCATTGCAAACTGCATCAATAAACAATCCTGAACCGCCGGTAAGAATCACAAAATCGTGTTCTTTGAAAAGCGTGTTCAAAAGATTAAGCACATCTTTTTCATATTCAGCAACATCGCACTTGTCTTCAATGCTGATATTGTGGACATTATAATGCTTTGCCTGACTTAATTCATCTGGTGTAGGTGCAGCCGTGCCGATGCTCATTTCCTTGTAAAACTGACGGCTGTCGGCAGAAATGATGACCGTGTCCAAAGCCTTTGCCAAAGCAATGGAAAAGGCGGTTTTGCCCGAAGCTGTAGGGCCTGCTATGACGACCAAGGTCTTCATCAGTCGTTCAGTTTTTGAGGCACAGGACCATTGGATGCAACTGCCACAGGCTCAGTGATTTCTTTGACGACTTTCAAACCTAATTTTTCGCCTTCGGCTTTCATAAAAGCGTATGCTTCAGTGAAATTATTGCCGATGACGCCGTCCAAAATAGCTTCGCGAATGGCATTTTTGATGACACCGACTTCACGGCTTTGCGGCAGTCCAAAGGTTTCCATAATGACCGTGCCGTCGACGGGCGGCTGCCAGTTGCGGAGATGGTCTTTTGCTTCGATTTCCTTCAGTTTTTCCTGAACGATTTCGAAATTCTTGTGGTATTTGCGGATTTTTTCTTCGTTCTTTGAGGTGATGTCGGCATGGCAAAGGAGCATCAAGTCATCGATGTCGTCGCCCGCATCGAAAAGCAGACGGCGGACGGCGGAGTCAGTCACGATGTCTTCGGCGAGCACGATGGGACGCAGATGCAACAGCACAAGTTTCTGCACGTATTTCATCTTTTCATTCAGGGGCAACTTCATGGCCGTGAATATCTTAGGCACCATTTTCGAGCCTTTGAACTCGTGCCCGTGGAAAGTCCAGCCTGTGCCTTCTTCCCAGCGTTTAGTCTGAGGTTTGGCGATGTCGTGCAAAATTGCTGCCCAACGCAGCCAGAGGTCATTGCTCACTTCGGCCACTTGGTCGAGGACTTGCAAGGTGTGCAGGAAATTGTCCTTATGGCCTCGTCCGTTGACGGTTTCCACACCTTTCAGTTGCACCAGTTGCGGAAATATCAGTTTCAGCAAACCGCTTTCATCCAATAACTTGAAACCGATGGATGGTTGCTTGGAAAGAATGATTTTATTCAGTTCTTCGGTGATGCGTTCCATCGAAACGATTTTGATGCGCTCGGCGTTGCGTTTGATGGATTCGAAGGATTCCGCTTCGATATAGAAATGCAACTGCGAGGCAAAGCGTATGGCGCGCATCATGCGCAGCGGGTCGTCGGAATAGGTGATGTCAGGGTCGAGTGGGGTACGTATGGTGAGTTCCTCCAAGTCGCCCATGCCGTTGAACGGGTCGACGAAAGTGCCGAAATCGTCTTCGTTGAGGCTGATAGCCATCGCGTTGATGGTGAAATCGCGGCGGTTCTGGTCGTCTTCCAAAGTGCCGTCTTCTACCACAGGCTTGCGGCTGTTGCGGTCGTACGACTCGCGGCGCGCGCCCACAAACTCGACTTCCATACCTTTATAATTAATCATTGCCGTGCCGAAAGCGCCGTAATACTTGGCTTCCTTCTTGCCGGGCAGCATGGCGGCGACTTTTTTCGCCAACGTGATGCCGCTGCCAACGGTCACCACGTCGATGTCGTTTGAAGGACGGCGAAGCAAAATGTCGCGCACATAGCCGCCAATCACATAACTGCGGTAGCCGAGCAGCTTGCTGGCTTGTGCGATGACCTTAAAAATCGGGCTTTCTATATGTTTCGTAAAGTCGTATTGCATGATTATGATTTCAGACTGCAAAGTTAGGCTTTTTTTAGCGAAATGCAGGGTATTGGATTTGTTAAATCATTATTTTTGCTTGATTAAAATTTGATAGAGGATAAAGATTAGTCGAAAACGAATTGATATCAGGTATAATTGCATGGAATTATGGATAAGGATAAAAAGACTCAAAGTACGTCAAACGCTCAAGATATACTAAACTCTGATGAATTACAATTTGTCAGCGACTTGAAAACTATTGTGTTGTCAGCAAAGGAGTATGCATTCAAATCGGTAAATCTTGCTCAAGTGGCAAGTAACTGGTTGATTGGCAAACGCATTGTTGAACAAGAAAAGAAAGGAAAACTCCGTGCTGATTATGGGACGTATGTCGTTAAGCTCGCTTCTGAAACATTAATGCAAGAGTTTGGCAAAGGGTATTCCATCACAAATGTCAAGAGCTTCGTTAAATTTTATCAGATATTCAAAACTTTAGCAATTGGGCAGGCATTGTCTGCCCAATTACAAATACCTCAAAAACTAATAGGGCAGACGGCATCTGCCCAATCAGAGATTCCGTTCTATCCGAATGTCAGTTGGAGTCATTATGAGCGGTTGATGCGTGTTGATGATTTATCTGCCAGAATGTGGTATCTTAATGAGACAGCTCTTGAACAGTGGTCTGTTAAAACTCTTCATCGCAACATTGGTTCACAGTATTATTATCGTTTGCTGCAATCGCAAAATAAGCAGGATGTTGTAGATGAAATGCACAAACTGACGGTTTCTTTTCAACAAGATAAGCTGGAATTTATCAAGAATCCGATGGTGGCTGAGTTTCTTGGGTTAGCTCAAAACATTGATTTTACAGAATCGGAATTGGAGGGAAGCATTATTTCACACATTCAGGGTTTCATCATGGAATTAGGTAAGGGGTTTGCCTTTGTCGGTCGGCAGCAGCATATCAGGACTGATATGGGTGATTTCTATATTGACTTGGTTTTCTATAATTACATTTTGAAATGTTTTTTCTTGATAGACTTGAAAACCAGTCAAATAACACATCAAGATGTGGGACAAATGGATATGTATGTCCGTATGTACGACCAATTGAAACGTACTGAAGGTGATAATCCAACCATAGGTTTATTGCTATGCTCCAATACGAGCGAAGATATGGCTCGTTATAGTGTGTTGCATGATAGCGAGCAGTTGTTTCAGGCTAAATATCTTACCTATATGCCAACAAAGGAAGAATTGAGGCGTGAAATTGAACAGCAGAAACTAATCTTTGAAATGAAACATAACAAGCAGATTTGATATGAACAAAAACGAGGAAAACGGCAGAAATACAACCAAAGATCCAGCATTTGAAAACCTTGTCGAAAGCATATCGCAACTGATTGAAATGCAGGATGATTGTAATTTACGAAGTGCTGTGTGTTTATATCGTGCTATGTTTCGTCACGAAACGGACGTAAACAAACTGGATTGGAATTATGCCGATAACATTCTTGAAGGCGTTGGTTTCGGCAATGCCAATGCAATTGAGGATTACAAAAACTACTTGCAATACCTCAAATGTTTCAATATGGAAGAATATCTAGCTCACAAGCGGATGTTCGATGAGGAATTGGGAAATTTAGACAAGGAGGACGACGCATAAGCGAAGTTTACCCTTGTAGAGACGCGATTCATCGCGTCTAAAACTCGTTTTTGCGATTTACGCATCTCAAACGCAATGATCCAAAAAGGGCGTGCCGGAACCCCGACACGCCCTTTTCAGATTCTGTTTCAGAACGGATTATCTGACGATAATCTTTGCGGAAACCTTGTTTTCGTTGTTCTGCATGGTCACGATGTAAAGGCCGGCAGCGAAATTGTGGCTGAAGCGCTGTGTGCTGTTGCCTTGGATTTCAGTGGCCATCACCGGTTGACCGAGAATGTTGTAAACCATCATGCTGTAGCGTGCATTGTCGTGGTTTTCAACGATGATTTCATCCTTGGTGTTCCAAATCTGAACATCAACTGTTGTGTCAACGTTCTCATCAACGCTTAATTCGCTGAGGTCAATGAAAACAATATCATCAAGACCGCCTTGTGGGTTAGATGTCTGAGCATCGCCCCAAACGCCATCACCGTTTTCAGTGTAGTATTCGCCGATGATGTAGCTTTCCTCATCAAGAACCCAGATGATGTTGATGCCGTCTTCGTTGACATTCGGGATGATGCCGCCGAAGTAACCATCTTTGCCGGCAACTTCCTCTTTGTAGAAATCAGCATATTGGTTGATGCTTGCATAATCAACGCCAGTGGTTTCAATGCTGGTTGAGTAAGTCGGACGCCAGTCATAGTCGCTTGAGAACATCATGACGAAATTCATTGGTTCTTCGATGCTCTTGGCATAGAATGCAGTGCCTTGATATTCAACGTTTTCTGTACCGAAATTGAGAACCGTGGCATAATCTTCGGTTGTGAAGATTTGGTCGACAGTGGTACCATCATGACCATCGTTGATGCGGATGCGGAGGAAGACCTGATTGCCAGGAGTGAAACGGGTGTTGGCCGTAGGTTCGTTGATGAACCATGCGAAACCTTCGCCCGCTTCGTCAGTGGTGAATTCACCGTAACCGCCTTCAGTTGAGAGACTTGGACTGGTCGAACGGTAGAAACCATCAATGTCAGCATAAATCACATTACCGGCACCAGCAACGCTTTCGCCGTCATTGGCGTCAACGAATTGGTTGGTGTAACGGTAAGTGGTGTTCGGCTCGAGGTTTTCAAGGTAAACGGCAATGGCGACCGGAACGCGGTTGTTGTTGCTGCCATTATTGCCTTGGATATACATTGGCATGAAAGCATCGATGTAAGGTTGTTCGGCACTGATGACTTCACCGGCAAGGTCGACTTCGGTGTAAGCATTGCCGCCTTCGTGCATGATGACAGCTTCGTATTCACCGATTTCAAGGTCTTCGCTCATGCGGACATAAACCGTGACAGGCTGGTCAGTGATGACACCGTCAGCGTATGCAATTTCAAGTTCTTCGCCGTAGGTTTCATCGTCCAAGGAGATTTCGAAGCCTTCGGTGACGAGGAGCATGATTTCGCCTTCGCCGTCAAGGTTGGCGGCACTCAGTTCGTAAGTGGTGGCTTCTGATGGACCTTCGCCGTAAGTGTAGCTGAAGCCATTAATATAATTAGGTGCAGCCATAATGATTGGCATGGTGTTGACGCCAGAGGTCAGCATAATGTCATCGATTTCCCAACCGGCGGCTTCGGTTTCCGTTGAAGTGTATCTGTAGGCAATGTGGCAGTTTGTTCCGGTGAATTCATCGAGGAGCAGATATACAACTGGACATACGCAGACGAGCAGGAGGCAAAATCAAAATGGGAGGGTGGCAAAAACCCGTATGCCGCCCTCCCGAAGATGGTCATGCTTACCTATAGGCTTCCAGACCAGATCAGGGAAATTGCGGAACAAGGAGAGTTTGACGAGTTTGACCTTAACGAATTCTTCCGGGCTGATAAGACAGGCTTCCTGCACGAAGATTATGTCCAGAAATGGCTGGATCTCATTCGCGGAGCCTATATTGAAAACATCGTCACAGAGCTGAAGCTCGGCACGGAGAAGCCACCTATGCCGTTCTCGGATTCACGTCTGCTCAGCTATTTGCAACACACATATTGGTTCCTGCCGAGTGTAGCGGCGTGCAAGGCAATGGCCCATCTTCTCAGGAAAAGACA
>CALGBV010000034.1 GCA_937884015.1 uncultured Bacteroidales bacterium | reverse complement strand
GAAGCTTGCCTTATGGACGAACCGACGACAAACCGAGCGGAGAGTGATGCTCGCACCAACTATCCCGAGGTGCGAAGGAGGAAGACAAAGTCAGTCGTGACCGAGGAAAAGAAGCGAAGCGGCTTAACTGACTGAAAAAAAAGTACCCTTTTGATGACACAGTTCCGATTATTTCAGTATCTTTGCCCGATTAATTATGATGACAGCATATGCCCATACGCCTTCGCCTGTCCCCCTTGCCCATCGAGGCATCGGGCAACTCCCTAATATACGCCGTATTAGGACAGGGCGTGAGCGACAGGGATGACAACAATCGTGTTCAGGAACTATTTGTTTAACCATTTATAAACTAAATTCATTCACAAAAATGAGAAAAAAATTACTCCTTTCACTCCTTGCAGCCGTGTGCTGCATGAGCATGTGGGCCCAGACAGGCCCTGCCGACAATGAGATCTGGTACACCAGCAGTACCGGCGAAGCTATTGAAAACTTTACGACCATGGGCGCCACTTCCAACGATTATACAGACGGTAAGGGCGTGGCTACATTCGCAAGTGCCGTTACCGAAATACCTGAAGATGCTTTTTGGGATAATGAATCACTCACTTCTATTTCTCTCCCAGCCAGTGTAGAAAAAATTGGAAATTATGCTTTCGAAGAATGTACCAATTTGAAGTCGGTTACATTCGCTGAAGGAAGCAAACTTTCGACATTAGGCGAAGAAGTATTCGCCTATAGTGCTATCACAGAAATCGAGTTGCCCGCAGGCATAACAAGCATTCCCGCAAGGTCTTTCGTCTTCTGTTTAGATTTGGAATCTGTGACATTCGCTGGCAAGATTACGGAAATAGGTCAATATGCTTTCCTTGATTGCACGTCATTAGACTTTGTCGTCCCTGCCACTGTGACTACTATCGGTGAAGACGCATTCGGATATGAAGAGGAGATATTCGAGATTGAGGAAGTCCCTCTTCGCGTCCCTGAGGCCGTTTTATCGTTTGCCGATGGGTATAGTACTACTATAGGCAGCGAGGCTTTTCGGGGAGTTTATTTTAGCACTATCATTTTGTCCGAGGGAATGACGGAAATAGGATATGCCAGTTTTATGTCATGCAAATACCTTAAGTCTATCGTCATTCCTAAAAGCATGAAGACAATTGGAGATTATGCCTTCATGAACTGTATAAATCTTACATCTGTCACCATTCCCGAAGGTGTAACAAGCATAGGATCCCAAGCTTTTTCTGACTGTTCAAATTTGAAGGAAGTGACCATGTTATGCACTACGCCTCCAACCGTTGATGAACATGATACTTGGTATGGAATTTCTGATGACGCCGTGCTTGTAGTGCCCAGCGGTTGCAAGAGTACCTATGAGACAGCAGGTTGGGATGCATGGTTCACCATCAAGGAAGCCGAGCCCCTTGACGCGACAGGCCCCGCCAGCAATGAGATCTGGTACACCAGCAGTACCGGCGAAGCTGTTGATAACGACTACTTCGAATATATGGGGTTGACTCTCAAATCAAACACTTATACTGACGGTAAGGGTGTGGCTACCTTTGAGGAAACGATTACCACAATTCCCGAAGATGTTTTCTCGTGGTTTGGAGGTTTCACTTCTATCAATCTTCCCGCCAGTGTAACAACTATAGAAGCCACTGCGTTCGCCAACTGCGAGAATCTCGCATCTATCACCATTCCTGGTGTAACGGAAATTGGATATAGCGCTTTCAATAATTGCACTGCTATTGCCTCTGTCACCCTGCCTGAAGTCCTGGAGGTAATAGGAGAATATGCTTTTTGTGGCACAGGCATTACCTCGATTGAACTGCCTGAAGGCCTGGAGGAAATAGGAGCGTTTGCTTTTGCTAGTACAGGCCTTACCTCTGTCACCATTCCCGCCAGTGTGACAACTATAGGAGATGGTTTGTTCTCAGACAGCGAAGACCTGGCAGTTGTGACGTTTGAAGAAGATAATAATCTTGTGGAATTAGGAGAAGGAGTCTTCGAAGGTACCGCTATCACAGAAATCGAGTGGCCTGCAGCCATAACAAGCATTCCCGCATTTACTTTCTCCGGTTGTGCAAATTTGGAATCTGTGACCATCTCAGGCGAGATTACGGAAATAGGAGGAACAGCTTTCAATGGGTGCAGCGGATTATCCTCCTTTGTTATCCCTGCCTCTGTGACTACTATCGGGGAATACGCATTCAGCGGGGCTGGCGCTGCTGATGGCGTTTTATCTTTCGCCGATGGCAGCAAGTGTACTGCTATACCCGAGCAAGCGTTTAGTGATGCAGCTTTTGGCACTGTCATTTTGCCCGAAGGTATGACAGAAATAGGAACAAGTGGCTTTATAGGATGTGCAGTCAAGTCTATCGTCTTACCTGAAAGCTTGAAGACAATTGGAAAAAATGCCTTCTTTGAGTGCAAAAATCTTCAGTCTGTCATCGTCCCCAAAGGTGTAACAAGCATAGGCGACCAAGCCTTCTACAGAGATGAAAAATTGGAATCTGTGACGTTTGCAGTTGGTAGTAAGCTTGGGGCAATAGGACAGAGTGCTTTTGAATATTGCTCAAATTTGAAGGATGTGACTATATCGTGCACTACTCCTCCTGCTACATCGGGTGATTTTGTTTGGAAGTACATTTCTGATGATGCCGTTCTTGTAGTGCCCAGCGGTTGCAAGAGTGCCTATGAGGCAGCGGGCTGGGATGCATGGTTCACCATCAAGGAAGGCGAGCCCCTTAACGTGACGGAAGTCGGCTGGGCTTCGTTCTACACCGGCGTGGCTCTCGACATCCCCTCATGTGCCAAGGTCTATTATGCCAGCGCAGCATCGGGCAGCACGCTCACGCTCACTGAAATCACCGGCACCATTCCCGCCGAGACGGCCGTCATCGTGCAGATTCCTGCCGGCACGCTGTTCCCCGTTTCGGAGTCAACTTCCACTCCCGCCATCGAGGGCAACCTGCTGAAAGGCACCCTCATCGACACTCCCCGTACGGAAGCCGTGTATGTACTCTCACCGGCATCGTCGAAGGAGTCACCCGTATTCCAGAACTACACGGGCACTACCCTCGGCGCTGGCAAGGCTTACATCCTCAAGAGCGACCTTGATCCCGCTGCCAGCAACATGCTGCGCTTCGTGTTTGGCGAAGCTACCCACATCGAGGCCGTCAGCACTGACGACGCCAACGCCGATGCTCCCATGTACAACATGGCCGGCCAGCGCGTCAGCGACGACTACCGTGGCCTTGTCATCAAGAACGGCAAGAAGATGTGGAATAATTGACAATTGATAATTGACAATTAGCCAACTAAAAGTTATTAATCTAACGAAACACTTGAAACAATGAAAAAGCAGTATATCACCCCCAGCATCAAGAGTATTAACGTAGAACTCAGCCACTCGCTGCTCTCAGGCAGCGTCCAGGGCAGCCTCGGCGGTGGCAACACCGACACCCAGCTCACCAACGGCTTCCGCCGCAACACGTGGAGCAACGGCTGGGGCGACTAACACCGCCCATCCGACACCCTGTGCCCCTGACGGGGCAGCAAGCAAGCGCCCGACCTCACAAGGCCGGGCGCTTTCATGTGCCGCCCCCGCTGCGAAACGGGGGAACTTTTTTCACTTTTTCACTTTCTCCTTGCGCAACACTACCTGCGCTATCACTTGTCCGAGGGCTCGTACTCGAAGACGAGTTCGCCGCCCTGGATGAGGGTGTTGTGGTGGATGCGGCGAGGCGATGAAGCTTGCCTTATGGACGAACCGACGACAAACCGAGCGGAGAGTGATGCTCGCA